>CAMURX010000136.1 GCA_947097615.1 uncultured Neisseria sp.
CGAACAGGGCGAGCAGGTCGGCAACGTCCATGCCCTCGCGTTCGCTGCCGCCGACGTCCAGCACCACCCTGCCCCGGTGCAGCATAACGGTGCGGCTGCCGTGGTCGAGCGCCTGGCGCATGGAGTGGGTGACCATCATGGCGGTGAGGCGGTTTTCGGCGATGATTTTTTCGGTGAGTTCGAGCACGAAGGCGGCGGTTTTTGGGTCGAGGGCGGCGGTGTGCTCGTCGAGCAGCAGGATTTTGCTCGGGCGCAGGCTGGCCATCAGCAGGCTGACGGCCTGGCGCTGGCCGCCGGAGAGCAGGCCGATGCGGTCGGTGAGGCGGTTTTCCAGACCAAGTTTGAGCATGGCGAGTTTTTCGCGGAAGAGTTCGCGGTTTTGCCGGTTGAGGGCGAAACCGAGGCCGCGTCTGCCACCGCGCGCGTAGGCCAGCGCCATGTTTTCTTCGATGCTGAGGGCTTCGCAGGTGCCGGCCAGCGGGTCTTGGAAGACGCGGGCGACGAGGTGGGCGCGTTTGTGGGCGGGCTCGCGGGTGACGTCACGCCCGTCGATGGCGATGCTGCCGCTGTCGACGGCGATGTCGCCGCTGACGGCGTTGAGCAGGGTGGATTTGCCCGCGCCGTTGCTGCCGATAACGGTGACGAACTCGCCTTCGCGGATGTGCAGGCTCATGCCGCGCATGGCGGGATTGGCCATCGGCGTACCGGCGTTGAAGGTGACTTTGAGGTTGTCAGCGCGCATCATGGGGCGGGTTTCCTTTTTTTCAGACGGCCTTTGAGCGCGGGGATTTGCAGGGCGGCAACGACTAAAACGGCGGTGATAAGGTTGAGGTCGGTGGGGCGCACGCCGAGGTTTTGCAGGGCGTCGTTGCCCAGGGCAAAGGCGATGAGCAGGCGGTAGACGACGGCGCCGATAACGGCGGCGAGGGTGACGAAGACGATGCGGGAGGCGGGCAGCAGGTTCTGGCCGATGATAACGGCGGCCAGGCCGATCACGATGGTGCCGATGCCGCCGGTGATGTCGGCGCTGCCGCTGGTTTGCGCGAACAGGGCGCCGCCGAGGGCGACGAGGGCGTTGGAGAGCGCCATGCCGAGGATGATCATCGCGCCGGTGTTGACGCCCTGGGCGCGCACCATGCGTTCGTTGACGCCGGTGGCGCGCACGGCGAGGCCGGTTTTGGTGTTGAAAAACCAGTCGAGCAGCAGCTTGGCCGCCAGTACGAAAGCGGCGGCGACGAGAGGCTGCACCCAATATTGGTTGGAAAAATCGGCGGCGACAAAGGGGGAGAAGACGCTGGGGCTGTCGATAAGCGGCAGGTTGGGCGAACCGCCCGCGATGCGCAGGTTGACAGAATAGAGGGCGACCATCACCAAGATGCCCGCGAGCAGCGGCAGGATTTTCAGGCCGACGTGCAGCCAGGCGGTGGCCGCACCCGCCGCCGCGCCCGCCAAGGCGGCGAACAGGCAGGCAATCCAGGGGTTGACGCCCGCGCCGACGGACACGGCGAACACGATGGCGCCCAGCGGGAAGCTGCTGTCGGCGGTGAGGTCGGGGAAATCGAGGATGCTGAACGAAATCAGCACGCCGAGGGCGACCAGGGCGTAAATCAGGCCGGTTTCGATGCCGCCAAAGAAGGCTATCAGGCTCATGGTTTGTCGGTTCTTTCGCGCTTGTGCCCGATGTTTTCAGACGGCCTCTGTGTGCGGAAGGCCGTCTGAAAACGCGTGGCGCTTATTCTTTCACTTCTTTTGCCGTTTTCAGCAGCGCTTCGGGCAGGGCGATGCCCAGCGCGGCGGCGTGTTTTTTGCTGAGATAGAGTTCGAGGCTGTCGAGTTTTTCCGAGGGCAGATCGCCCGGTTTTTTGCCTTTGAGCACGGCGGCGGCAAGTCTGCCCGCCTGCTGCCCCGTGCCGAAGGAGTCCATGCCGAGCGCAGCGACGGCGCCGCGTGTGACAGAGTCGGCGTCGGAGGCCACCAGCGGGATTTTCATTTCGACGGAGGCTTTGTACATGGATTCGTAGGCGGAGACGACGTTGTTGTCGAGCGAGGTGAAAATCACGTCGGCCTTGCCGCCCAAGCTGCGGGCGGCGGTGAGCACGTCGGCGGAGCGGGCGGCGGGCGCTTCGGCCACTTGCAGCCCCTGTTCGGCCGCTTTGGCTTTCAGGCGTTCGAGCACGGTGACGGAGTTGACTTCGCCGGGGCTGTAAACGTAGCCGATGGTTTTCAGATTGGGCACGAGCTGTTTCATCAGGTCGATTTGCGGGCCGACGGGCAATTCGTCGGACACACCGACGATGTTGCTGCCCGAAGGCTCGAAGTTGGCGATGAGTTTGGCGGCAACGGGGTCGGTGACGGCGGTGAAAATGACGGGAACGGTTTTGGTGGCGGCTGCGGCGGCCTGCGCGCTGGGGGTGGTAATGGCGACGATGGCATCGGGCTGGTCACCGGCGAATTTTTTCGCAATCTGCGCGGCATTGGCGGTGCTGCCCTGCGCACTTTGGAAGTCGATAACGAGGTTTCTGCCTTCTTCGAAGCCTTCGGTTTTCAGGCCGTCGATCACGCCCGCGCGGATGGTGTCGAGGGCGGGATGGTCGGCGATGGCAGTGACGGAAACTTTTTTCGTCTCTGCCGCCGCAGGCGCAGACGCACCGTCGGCAGGAGAAGCATTTTGTTCGGCGGGCGAGCAGGCGGCCAGCACAGCGGCAACAAGCGCGGCGGGGATAGCGGACAGGAAGGCAGTTTTGGCGGTCATGACGACAGGGATTCCATGCGTGTGAAAAGGCGCGATTATAGCGTTTTTTTGTAAGTTTTTGTCAGCGCGGCATAAGACCGTCTGAAAACGCAAATCGGCGTTTTCAGACGGCCTGTTTGATACTTCGTTGACACTCCGCTTTCAGACGGCCTCCGCGCCCTCTTCCGCTTGCGCCGCATTTTCCTGCGGCGCTTCCAGCTTGGCCAGACGCGCTTCCAGTTCGGCCAGTTTTGTGCGGGTTTTGATCAGCACCTGCTGCTGGATGTCGAACTCTTCGCGCGTCACCAGATCCATTTTGTTGAACGCGCTGCCGAGCATGGCTTTGACGTTTTTTTCCACGTCTTTGGCCGGGCTTTCGGCGATGGTGGCGCTGATTTTGGCGGAGACTTCTTCGAGGATTTTCGAACCGAACATGGCTGCTTCCTTTAATGGCTGAACGATGGTAAGGCGGGCGATTGTAGCGGGAAAGAAGCCGTCTGAAAAGTTGCGGCACGGCGGTGTTTCTTTTGCAAAAAGGCTGTCTTTCCTGACGGGAAACGTCCGCCGCCGAAACTTGCTACAATCGGTTTCCCTTTAACACCCGTTATCAAGGAGAAAACGATGAAAAAAATCCTGTTTGTTTCTGTATTGGCCGCCGCTGCCGCCGCAGCTTCTGCCGCACAATACGAAATCGACCCCTTCCACACCAACGCCCGTTTCGAAATCGACCATTTCGGTACCAGCAGCAATGTCGGCGGCATTTACGAAGTGAGCGGCAAAGTCGAATTTGACGCGGCCAAGAAAACCGGCTCGGTGGAAGCCGTGATGCCGCTGTCCAACCTGCAATCGAGCAGCGCGGCGTTCACCAAACATCTGAAATCGGCCGACCTGTTTAACGCGGAAAAATATCCGGAAATGCGTTTCGTGTCGGACAAATTCGTCTTCAACGGCAAAAAAGTCGCCGCCGTGCAGGGCAAACTCACCATGCTGGGCAAAACCCTTCCGGTCACGCTGAAAGCGACGAAATTCAACTGCTATGTCAACCCGATGAAGAAAACCGAAGTGTGCGGCGGCGATTTCACCGCCCTGATCGACCGCACGCAATGGGGCATGGATTATCTGGTGTCCGCCGGTATGACGAAAAACGTGAAGCTGAACATCCAGATTGAGGCAGTAAAGAAATAGGCCGTCTGTCTGACTGAAAAGAATACCAAAAAGGCCGTCTGAATGTTTTCAGACGGCCTTTTTGCGTTTGCTGCGGATTCAGTCGCGCACGTAGATGGTTTCGACGTCGTAGTCGTCTTCGTTCCAATCGTCGTCTTCATCGGCGAAGCGCTCCTGCCATTCTTCTTCGTGGCTGAGGGAGGAATCCAGGCCGCTTTCGAGGCGCAGGACGGACAGCAGATGGTAGATGTCGGCGGGCAGCGGCGCTTCAAAATGCACGGTTTCGCCGCTTTGCGGGTGGACGAAGCTGAGGCGGTAGGCGTGCAGCGCCTGTCTGCCCAGTTGGCGCACGGTGCTTTTGACGGTGTCGGAGCAGGCGTGGCGCGGGTTGCCGTAGACGGGGTCGCCCGAGAGCGGATGGTTGGCTTCGCGCATGTGGACGCGGATTTGGTGGGTGCGGCCGGTTTCCAGTTGGCATTCTATATAGCTGTGCGCCCGATAGCGTTCGAGCACTTTCACGTGGGTGACGGCTTCTTTGCCGCCGAATTTCACCACGGCCATTTTGACGCGGTTGTGCGGGTCGCGGCCGATTTGGGTTTCGATTTTGCCATCGAAGGGCACGATGCCGTCGGCCACGGCGCGGTAGACGCGTTTGACCGTGCGCTCCTGCATCTGCTTCACCAGGTGGTTTTGCGCGCTCAGGGTTTTGGCAACGACCATCAGGCCGCTGGTATCTTTGTCGAGACGGTGGACGATGCCCGCACGCGGCACGTTCTGCAAGGCAGGGCAGTGCGCCAAGAGGCCGTTGAGCAGCGTACCCGACCAGTTGCCCGCGGCGGGGTGGACGACGAAGCCGGCGGGTTTGTTCAGCACGATTACGCTGTCGTCTTCGTAAACGATGTCCAAATCCATAGGCTCGGGCGTGAAGGCCAGCGTTTCGTTGCTTTCCTGCA
>CAMURX010000137.1 GCA_947097615.1 uncultured Neisseria sp.
GTAGCTTAAAGATTCGCTCATGTCTGCTCTGCTTTCAAAACGGTAGGAAAAAAAACGGTGCGCATTTTACCCGAACTTGCAACAGGCCGTCTGAAAACGTTCGCCGCCGTTTCAGACGGCCTGCTGCGGCAAAACCCGCGCCGTGTTATCCTGCGCGCCTTTTTCTTTTTCGGCAGACAACCCATGTATATCAAGAAAAAACGCGGCCTCTCGCCGTGGATCATCGGCACGGTGTTTTTCCTGGCCGCAGGCTGGCTGGTATACGCCCTGAGCGGCATCCTCACACCGTTTGTCGTTGCCGCCGTGCTCGCCTACATCCTCAACCCGCTGGTGGAAAAACTGCGCGACCGCCACATTTCGCGCGGCATGGCCTCGATGCTGGTGATGATGTTCGCCCTGCTCGTGCTGCTCGCCCTGCTGCTGATACTGATCCCGATGCTGATAACGCAGTTCCAAAACCTGCTCAACCGCCTGCCGCAGCTGACGGATTTCGCGCAAAACAAAGCCCTGCCCTGGCTGCACGCCCATTTCGGCGGCAGCCTGCCGCTCAACCGCGAAGCCGCCGAAGCCTGGCTTAAAAGCCACAGCGGCACACTGCGGCAAACCGTCTCCAACCTCGCCCCCGCCCTGATGGCACAGGGCGGCGCACTGGCAGCCGGTTTGAGCAACCTTGCCCTGCTGCCGCTGCTGCTTTACTACTTTTTATACGACTGGCAACGCTGGTCGCACGGCATCCGCGCCCTGATTCCCCGCCGCTTTATCGACACCTACACCCGCATCAGCCGCGAAATGGACGAAGTGCTTGGCGAATTTTTGCGCGGCCAGCTGATGGTGATGCTCATCATGGGCGTTATCTACGGCACGGGACTGATGCTCACCGGCCTCGACTCGGGCTTTGCCATCGGCATGATTGCCGGCATTCTTGTTTTCGTGCCCTATCTGGGCGCGTTTACCGGCCTGCTGCTTGCCACCGTCGCCGCCCTGCTGCAATTCGATTCGTGGCACGAACTCTTTACCGTATGGGCGGTGTTTGCCATCGGCCAGCTGCTCGAAAGCTTCCTGATTACGCCGAAAATCGTCGGCGACCGCATCGGCCTGTCGCCCTTCTGGGTGATCTTCTCGCTGATGGCCTTCGGCCAGCTGATGGGCTTTGTCGGCATGCTCATCGGCCTGCCGCTGGCCGCCATCTGCCTCGTCCTGCTGCGCGAAAGCTCGCAGGTTTATTTCGCCAGCAACTTCTACAACCACAAATGAACGCCGCCCCCATCTGGCACGACGCGACGCCCGCCGACAAAAGGCCGTCTGAAAACGGCGGCGCGGCGGCACTCACCTCCATCATCACCGCCCCCTCGCTCACAGCCGCCCTGCGTACCCTACCGCACGCCTTTTCCGTGCGCCTGCTTCACTTGGGCGCAGACAAGGCCTCCCCCCTGTTCGACAACGGCACAACAGAGCAAACCGCCCTGCCCTTCTGCCGCGACGTCTTCCTCTGCCTCGACAACACACCCGTCGTCTGGGCGCGCAGCCAATGCTCACCCAACTCCGCCTTTTGGCGCGGCATCCTCGACTGCGGCACGCGCCCCCTCGGCGAAATGCTCTTCGGCGGCGGCATCGCTGGTCTGCACCGCAGCCCTCTGCAATACGCCCGCCCCGCACCCGCCGCCGTTGCCCAAGCCCCGACGGCCTTCCTCGCCCGCCGCTCCTTCTTCACCCATCAGGGAGAAACCCTCGCCCTTGCCGAGTGCTTTTTGCCCGAACTGGCGGATTTTGTGTAAACAAGGCCGTCTGAAAACCCGAGGCCGTCTGAAACACCGCATCGGCACAATCCGACCCGCCTGCCGTGCAGTCGGAAACGGCCTGCGCCCGCGCAAAACGCCAAACTCCGCTGCCGCCTTCTCGCCTGTGTTTTCTTCACACAAATCATGCAAAAATGTAGACAATGTTAAAAATCAGGGAAATAGCCGTTACACACTATTACATTTTCCGCGAATTTTATATATAGTTGCGCCTTTGTCCGTGCCGAGCACATTCCCGCAAACCCAAACACAGGAAAAGCCATGTCCGCTACTGCAAAAGAAACCCTCAACCCCTTTGAAATCGCCCGCAAACAGGTCAAAACCGCCTGCGACCGCCTCAACGCCGAGCCTGCCGTTTACGAAATCCTGAAAAACCCCATGCGCGCGCTGGAAGTAACCTTCCCAGTGAAGCTCGACGACGGCAGCGTCAAAACCTTCACCGGCTACCGCGCCCAGCACAACAACGCCGTCGGCCCCTACAAAGGCGGCGTGCGCTTCCATCCCAATGTCAGCTTCGACGAAGTCAAAGCCCTTTCCATCTGGATGACCATCAAATGCTGCGTTGCAGGCGTGCCCTACGGCGGCGGCAAAGGCGGCGTGATCATTGACCCCAAACAATATTCCGAAGCCGAACTTGAACGCATCGCCCGCGGCTACGCCAACGCCATCGAGCCCTTAATCGGCGAAAAAATCGACATCCCCGCGCCCGATGTGAACACCAACGGCAAAATCATGTCGTGGATGGTCGACGAATACGAAAGCATCGTCAAAAAATCCGCTCCCGGCGTGTTCACCGGCAAACCTGTGGAATTCGGCGGCTCGCTCGCCCGCAACGAAGCCACCGGCTACGGCGTGAATTTCGCTGCCGTGCAGGCGCTCGCCAAGCTCGGCAAAGACGTCAAAGGCGCGACCTATGCCATCCAAGGCTTCGGCAACGTCGGCTTCCACACCGGTCTCTACGCCCATCAAGCAGGCGCAAAAGTCGTCGCCATCTCCACCGTCGATGTCGCCATTTACAACGAAAACGGGCTGGACATGGACGCCATCATCCAAGAATTCCGCGCCAACGGCTTTGTTACCAACCAAGCGGGCTACGGCAAAGAAATCAGCAACGCCGAACTCTTGGCGCTGGATGTGGACGTACTCGCCCCCTGCGCGCTGGAAAACCAGCTCACTTCCGAAAACGCGGGCAAGGTGCGCGCCAAAATCGTCGTCGAAGGCGCGAACGGCCCGACCACGCCCGAAGCCGACGCCATCATGCGCCAAAACGGCGTGCTGGTCGTACCCGACATTCTCGCCAACTGCGGCGGCGTAGTCGTTTCCTACTTCGAGTGGGTGCAAAACCTGCAAGGCTATTACTGGGAATTCGACGAAGTGCAGGAAAAACAAACCGTCGTCCTGCGCCGCGCGTTTAACGATATTTGGGATTTGGCGCAAGAATTTGATATTGACCTGCGCACCGCGTCCTACATGATGAGCATCCGCCGCTTGGAAAAAGCGATGAAGTTTCGCGGCTGGTATTGATTAGATGATGACGAAAGGCAGCCTGAAAATCCCTTCACAAGGTTTTCAGGCTGCCTTTAATATTTCGGCTGCCGCTGATTATTCTACAGTCCGCGCAATTTCCAGCAGTGGGCGCAGTTTTTCAAAAAGTCTTTCGGCAAGCTGTCCGTTGGGCACTTGAGTCCATGTTTCGGCATTCCAGTTTCGCAGGTTGTCTTCCGGCCAAGTCCAACCCAGCCAATGCTTGGTTGATTTGCTGCGGCTGACAAATTCAGAAAATGCTTCTTGCAATTTTCCATAGTCATTCTCGGAAAATTCATCCTTGTGCGCCCAAACTCCGTAATAAGCGTTCTCAAACCATGAAGCACCAAACTCAAAACCAATACCCCAATGACTGCCTTCAGGTGGATCCAAAAAGATATGAAAATAACGATGGGCAAAGTCACCCCACCGTTCGTATTGCCAGCCTTTTGCAATCAAATCGGGAAATTCGTCATGAAACTTGTCCTGCAACTGCTTGTCCAAAATCAGCAGCAACTGCTCGTAAATTTCCCATGTGTTGTCGATAGCCGTCATTGCGGCTGCCAATATGCCGGGATCGTTGATAATCTGCGTAGTCAGTTCGTTTGATTCGCTTGGCAAATTCATAATTTCCTCGTTTAAAAACCGTTTGAATTGTTGGATAAAGTTTTGCGTGGTGGGGGCGACAATCGGCGTTTGATCCAGCCATCTGACCAAATCGCGGGCAGACAGGATTTTGGCCTGTTTGTTTGCCTGCAAATTCTGCCAGTCGTTTTTCTCTATGGATTCGGAATCGGGCATGGCTTCTTGCGCGGGCAGATAAACCATATAGCGGTTTTCCGTTTCATAGTTTTCCAAATCCGCCCAATAATCCTGCATCTGCCGCAACTGATCGCTTGCGCCGCGCAGTTTGTTTTCAATCGACATCACCCAAACCAATTCGTTGCCGATATGGGCTTCCAGCAAAATATCGTGCCGGCGGCTGCCGCCTTTAACCGGTTTTTCGGTGGTAACCGTGATTTTTTCGTAGGCGAGAAACTTGGGCAGTTGCAGATATTGCAGAAACGAGCGAACAAACAAATCGCGCTGTCCGTGCGCTTCGCTGCTGTCGAGCAAAAATGCCAGAATGCCTGACAGACCGTTTTCGTCGGTGCGCATAAAGCGGAAAGGGTTGAAGCGGTTGGCATCGTAAAGCTCGTTTTTGGCTTTTTCCAAGCGCATGGCTTCGATTTGCCGGTTGAGCTTTCTCAGGCCTTCAAAAATTTGTGCGTTTTCCATTGTGATCCCGATGGTTATCGTTTTCTGGGCAGGTTATAAAGGCAGCCTGAAACCCTGTTTACTGGGTTTCAGGCTGCCTTTGGCTTTGTTGTTTCAGCCTTGCGCAATAAGCAATTTAACGCGGCGCAACCATATCCGCAGGCACAACCAGTTGGTCAAACTCTTCGCCGGTCAGCAAGCCCAGTTCGATGGCGGTTTCGCGCAGGGATTTGTCGTTTTTGTAGGCGGTTTTGGCGACTT
>CAMURX010000138.1 GCA_947097615.1 uncultured Neisseria sp.
GCGTCGTCCACCACGATACCGATCACCAGCACCATGGCAAACATGGTCAGCACGTTGATCGACATGCCCAAGTATTGCAGGCAGGCAAACGCGCCCAGTAGCGAAATCGGCACGACGATGGTCGGAATCAGGGTGTAGCGGAAGTTTTGCAGGAACACAAACATCACGATAAACACCAGCACGATCGCCTCGATCAGCGTGTGCACCACCTTCTCAATCGAGATGGAGACGAATTTGGAGGTGTCGTAAGGCGCGCTCCAGGTCATGTCGTTGGGGAAGAAGCGTTTGAGCTCGTCCATGCGCTCGCGCACGGCGGCGGCGGTGGCCATCGCATTGCCCTTGTTCGACAGCATCACGGCCATGCCGACAGCGGGTTTGCCTTTGAGCTTGGTGGAAGTGGAATAGTCCTGGCTGCCCAGATTGATGCTGGCGACGTCTTTCAGATAGACGTTAGAGCCGTCGGTGTTGGCGCGGACGATGATGTTGCCGAACTGCTCGGGCGTGGAGAGCTGGCCTTCGGCGGTGATGGTGGCATAGATGGTCTGGCCGGCCACATTGGGCAGCGCGCCTATCGAGCCGGCGGAAATCTGTACGTTTTGCGCGGAGATGGCCGCGTTGACTTCGGCTACCGACAGGTTGAAGTTTTGCAGCTTTTTCGGGTCTATCCACACGCGCATCGCACGCTGCGAGCCGAACAGGCGGGCGGTGCCCACTCCCTCGACGCGCTGGATTTCCGGCTTGATGTTGCGTTCGACATAGTCGGCGATTTCTTCCGTCGTCATGCTTTCAGACGACATCATCAATACCATCAGGAAGTTGGAGCGGGATTTGGATACGGTAACGCCGTTCTGCTGCACGGTGGAAGGCAGCTGCGACAACACTTCCGAGAGCTTGTTCTGCACCTCGACTTGGGCGAAATTCTCGTCGGTTTCCGGCGTAAACGTCAGCGTAACCGAACCGGAGCCGCTGCTGTCGGCGCTGGTGGACATATAGTCCAAACCTTCCACGCCGTTCATATTGCGCTCGATAACGGCCAGCACGCTGTCTTCCATCACCTGCGCCGACGCGCCCGGATAGACGGCCTGCAGCGAAATGGTGGGCGCGCCCACGCTGGGATACTGCGACACCGGCAGATTCATGATGCCGATAACGCCCGCCAGAATAATAAATATCGCGATTACCCACGCGAAAATGGGACGGTCGATAAAAAACTTAGCCATGTGCGTGCTTCCTTATTTGGCGGCAGACGCGGTTTCGGAGGCCGTCTGAACGTCCTGTTGCGGCGCAGAGGCGGCTGCTTGGACGGCGGCGGAGGCGGCTTCTTCTTTCAGGTTTTCCTGCGGTTTGGCCTGTGCGGCGGCGGCGCCGTTTTCAGACGGCCTCACCCATTCTTTGGGCGCAACCTTTTTCGAACCGGTTTGCGCGCCCATCATGGCGGCAATAGTTGTGCCCGATACCACGACTTTGTCGCCGGCTTTGAGGCCGTCTGAAACAATCCAGTCGCCGTTTTGCTGCGCGGCTACAGTGACGACGCGCGGTTCGAGCTCGCTCTGCGCGTTCACCACCATCACGGTGTCCTGCTTGCCGCGCGTTACCGCCTGCTGCGGCACGGCGAAACCGCCCTTGATAACCGACTGCGCCATCACGGCGCGCACATACAGATTGGGCAGCAGGATGTTTTGCGGATTGGGCACGATGACGCGCAGCTTCACCTGTCCCGTCGTTTCGCTGACCGTGGTGTCGGCAAACATCAGATAACCTTTTTCGCCGTAGGTCGAGCCGTCTTCAAACTTGATGTCCACTTCGATGCGGCCGCCCACCGGCTGAACCTTGCCCTCGGCAATCTGGCGGCGCAGCTTCATGATTTCCGTTGCCGACTGGGTCACATTGGCATACATCGGGTCGGTCTGCTTGATATTGGCCATCGCCGTGGTGTCGCCCGCGCCCACCAGCGCGCCTTCGGACACGTTCGACTGGCCGATAAAGCCGGAAATCGGCGCGGTGATACGGGCGTAGTTGACATTAATCTGCGCCGAACGGATGGCCGCCTTGGCCGCTTTCACGCTGGCATCGGCCGAACGTTTGGCGCTGACGGCAGCGTCGTATTCCTGACGGCTGATGGCATCGGCCTCAACCAGCGGACGGTAGCGCGCCACATCGGCATTGGCTTTGGCCTGCGCCGCCTCGGCGGAAGCGAGCTGGGCGCGCGCGCTTTCCAGCGAAGCCAGATAGGACGCGTCTTCCAACTGGTAGAGCGGCTGGCCTTCGCGTACGAAGCTGCCTTCCTGGAACAGGCGGCGTTTGACGATGCCGCCCACCTGCGGACGCACGTCGGCCGAGCGTACGGCTTCCAAACGGCCGGGCAGTTCGACGCCGATTTCGATATCCTGAGGCTGCACGGTAATCACCTCCACCGCCGGCGCGGGCATCTGCCCGCCTGCCTGCTGCTTGCCGCCGCCCTGTTGCGCCTGCTGCGCATCTTTTCCGCCGCCGCAGGCCGTTACAGCCAGCAGCACGGCGGCGGCCAGAGCCGCCGGACGCCATACGTTCCGTATCATGTTTTATATCCTTATCTTTTTGACATTACAGAAAATAAACCGTGGCAGGCCGTCTGAAAACCTTTCAGACGGCCTGCCGAACCTTGTTAGGGCGCGGATTATACATACAGCCTTGAATGTAAGAAAAGCGGAATCTATAATGCGCTCCGTTTTTTTACAACTCACCCCCGTCATTCCAAACTTTATGCGCAAAACCAAAGCCGAAGCCCAAAAAACCCGCGAGCAGCTTTTGCAGTCCGCCCTCGACACTTTTCTCGAAAACGGCGTTTCCCGCACCTCGCTTGCCGCCATCGCCCGCAACGCCGGCGTCACACGCGGCGCGCTCTATTGGCATTTCAAAAACAAAGAAGATTTGTTCGAAGCCCTGTTCCAACAGATTTTCGCCGACTGTGGCGCCTCCTTCGCCGCCTGCCTGGAAAAACCCGACAGCCGCAGCCTGCGCCGCATGTTTGTCGACATCTTCGACCACATCCAACACAACACCCCGCACCGCCAGCTCCTCATCATCCTGCACACCAAATGCGAGTTCACCGAAGAAACCCGGCCGATTATGGCGGCGCACCAAAAATACATCGGCCTGTGGGAACAGCAGCTGCGGCGCATCCTCGAAACCTGTGCCGGCGGCGGCGAACTGCCCGCCGACCTCGACATCGACCTCGCCCTCCACTACCTGCACGCCGTCACCGGCGGCCTGATCGACATGTGGGTGTACGAACAGCAAACCGACCTCGCCGCCCTCGTCCCGCCCATCATCGACGCCGCCATCCACACCCTGCAACACAGCCCCGCCCTGCGTAAGGCCGTCTGAAAGCTCAGCTTCAACGAAGTTAAAGCGCATCTATATATAAGGAAGACCCCCATGACCAACCCCGCCCGTCCCCGCCTGATACAGGTGCAAAGCAGCGCCGCCCTCGGCAAAAACATGCGCCGCATCGTCTTTTGCAGCCCCGAGCTGGCCGACTACCCCTGCGAAAGCAACGGCGTTCCCTTCAAACTCCTCCTGCCGCAGCCCGGCCAAAGCGCGCCGAAACTGCCCGACATCTTTGAAAACGGCCGCCCCAAATGGCTGAGGCCGTCTGAAAAACCGCTTACCCGCACCTACACCGTGCGCCATTTCGACCGCGCCGCGCAAACCCTCACCGTCGATTTCGTCCTGCACGGCGAACACGGTCCCGCCGCCGCCTTCGCCGCCCACGCCCAAGCGGGCGACACCGTCGGCATCGCCGCCCCCAAACGCGGCGCGATGCTCAAACCCGCCGCCGAATACCTGATGGCGGGCGACCTCACCGCCCTGCCTGCCATCGCCGCCATGCTCGAAGAAATGGCGCAGAGCCGTCCCGACGCGCGGGGCACTGTCTTCCTGCTGCTGCCCGACGAAGCCGACCTGCCCGAACTCGTCCGCCCCGCAGGCATCGCCGTGCGCCCCTTTATCGGCGGTGCGGAACAAAACGCCGCCATCGCCGCCGCCGTCGCCCAAGCGCGCCCCACCACCACCGACTGCCAAATCTGGTTTGCCGCCGAAGCCGCCCTCGTCGCCGCCCTGCGCCCCATCGCCCGCCAAGACTGGCAACTGCCGCCCGCCCGCTGCTACGCCGTTCCCTACTGGCGACAGGGCGAAGCCGAAGAAGCCTACCACCAACAACGCCACGCCTTTGTCGACAGCGACGGCGAAGAGGCCGTCTGAAAGCAGGGTTTCAACAGCCGCCATGCAACGAGAGGCCGTCTGAAAGCGAAGCTTCAACGAAGTTAAAACCTTTCAGACGGCCTCTTGCCGTTTTCCCGCCGCCGACACGCGCCATCGGCTACAATCCCGCCCCGAACACAAAAGGCCGTCTGAAAAAACATGCTTACCGACTTGGAAAAAAACGCCATCCGCGACCACTACCGCGCCATCTCCGAAAACCTGCCGCAATTCCGCCCGCGCGTGGCGCAGCGGCAGATGATTGCGGCGGTGGCCAACGCCTTCTCGCGCAGCAAAACCCGCGCCGAAGGCGAAGAGCCGCCCAAGCGCGAAGGTGAGAGCATCGCCGTGATCGAAGGGCCGACCGGCGTGGGCAAATCCCTGTCCTACCTGCTGGCGGGCGGCATCATGGCGCAGACGCGCGGCAAACGCCTGATTGTGTCCAGCGCCACCGTCGCCCTGCAAGAGCAGCTCGTCCACCGCGACCTGCCCTTTCTCGTCGGCAACAGCGGCCTGGAACTCACCTTCGCCCTGGCCAAAGGGCGCGGCCGCTACCTCTGCCCCTACAAGCTCTACCAGCTCA
>CAMURX010000139.1 GCA_947097615.1 uncultured Neisseria sp.
GTTACCCATGTCCCCGCACAGGTGTTACCTATGTGTCCGGTCTGTACACTCCCCCGCGCGGGCAGGAGAGGGGGCGGATGCGCGGCGGAATCGGTAGTTTCAGACGGCCGCTGCGACAGGAGGGCGCACGCGGTTTCCGTTCTCCGGCAGCCGTGCAGGCAGACTGTTTGAACAGACGAAAGAAAGGCCGTCTGAAACCACAAATCGGGTTTCAGACGGCCTTTGTGCATTCGGGAGCAAGGGATCAGCGCAGTTCGGCCAGCCAGTCGCGCGGTTTGAGGTAGTTTTGCAAACGCGCTTCGGCGCTGCCCTCTTCGGGAGCGTAGCCGTATTCGAAGCGCACCAGGGGCGGCATGGACATCAGGATGCTTTCGGTGCGGCCGCCGCTTTGCAGGCCGAAGTGGGTGCCGCGGTCGAACACCAGGTTGAATTCGACGTAGCGGCCGCGCCGGTAGAGTTGGAACTGCCGCTCGCGCTCGCCGTAGGGCGTGTGTTTGCGGCGGGCGACGATGGGGCGGTAGGCTGCGGTATAGGCTTCGCCGGTTTGGCGGATAAAGTCGAGGCAGGTGGCGAAGTCCCAGCGGTTCAAATCGTCGAAAAACAGGCCGCCGACGCCGCGGGTTTCGCCTCGGTGCGGCAGGTAGAAATAGCGGTCACACCAGTCTTTGTATTCGGCATAGAGGCCGTTTGAAAACCTGTCGCACAGGTTTTTCGCCGTTTGGTGCCAGTGCAGGATGTCTTCGTCAAACGGGTAAAACGGCGTGAGGTCGAAACCGCCGCCGAACCACCACACGGGTTCGCCGCCCTGCGGGTAGGCGATAAAGCAGCGCACGTTGGCATGGCTGGTCGGCACATAGGGGTTGCGCGGATGGATCACCAGCGAAACACCCGCCGCCTCGAAGGGCGCGCCCGCCAGCGCGGGGCGGGCGGCGGTGGCCGACGCGGGCAGCGACGCGCCCTGCACATGGGAAAAGTTCACACCCGCCTGCTCGAACACCGCGCCTTGTTTGAGCACGCGGCTCTCGCCCGTGCCCAGCCGGCTCTGCCAGTGTTCGCCGAGAAACACCGCGCCGTTTTCCTCCTCGGCTTCCAGCGCGGCGCAGATGTGGTTTTGCAGGGTACGCAATACGTTTAAGACGGCCTGAATGTCCATGTTTCTTTCCTTTTGTTGCGGTTGGCGGCGGATTATATAGTGAGTCAAAACAAGAAAGATACCAAGCGGCAAGCCGCAGCAACGCCGTAGGTTTCTTGTTTGGGCTCACGATAAGCGGAACGGGCGGGCGGTTTGCCTGTATCATCCGCCGCTTTTTCCACGGATACGGAACACGCCATGCCCCTCACCCGCCGCCGCTTCCTCGCCCTCGCCGCCACGCTGGCCGCAGCCGCCTGCACCAAAACCGCCCGCCAAGCCGCCATTTCGCGCGGCAGCACGGTTTTGGCCTTGGGCGACTCGCTCACCTACGGCTATGGCGCGCCGCCCGAAGCCGCCTATCCCGTGCGCCTCGCCGCCATCACGGGCTGGACGGTCGTCAACGGCGGCGTGTCGGGCGACACTTCCGCGCAGGCTCTGGCACGTCTGCCCGCGCTGCTCAAACGCGCGCCCAAGCTGGTGTTGCTGGGCATCGGCGGCAACGATTTCCTGCGCCGCGTGCTCGAAAGCGACACCCGTCGCCATATCGGTGAGACTATCGCCGCCGTGCAGGGCGCGGGCGTGTCGCTGGTGCTGATTGCCGAACCGAAACCGAGCCTCGGCGCGCTGGTCGGCAGCCTGTCCGACCATCCGCTGTATGCCGGTTTGGCCGAAAAATACCGCGTGCCGCTGTTTGCCGACGGCTGGTCGCGCATTCTGAGCGACAACGCGCTCAAATCCGATGCTATTCATGCCAACGCCGAGGGTTATGCCCTGTTTGCCGAACGGTTGGCGGTGTTTTTGCAGAAGCAGGGATTTTGGCGCGGCTAAACCCTCCGCAAACCTTTTCAGACGGCCTTTCGGGTAAAATGCCGCGTTTTCACATTGAAGAGGCCGTCTGAAAACCTTTTCAGACGGCCTGAACGAAAGAGCAAACCATGAATCTACACCAAACTGTCGAGCGCGAAGCCGCCGCCGCCTTTGCCGCCGCAGGCATCGCCGATGCGCCCGTCGTACTCCAACCGGCCAAAAACGCCGATTTCGGCGACTACCAAATCAACGGCGTGATGGGCGCGGCCAAGCAGGCCAAGCAAAATCCGCGCGAGCTGGCGCAAAAGGTTGCCGACGCGCTCTCGAGCAATGCCGTCATCGAAAGCGCACAAGTGGCCGGGCCGGGCTTTATCAACCTGCGCCTGCGCCCCGATTTTCTCTCCAAACACGTTCAGACGGCCTTAAACGACCCGCGCTGCGGCGTGGCCAAGAAAGACGCGCCGCACACCGTGGTTATCGACTACTCCTCGCCCAACCTCGCCAAAGAAATGCACGTCGGCCACCTGCGCTCCAGCATCATCGGCGACAGCATCTCGCGCGTGCTCGAATTTATGGGCGACACCGTGATTCGCCAAAACCACGTCGGCGACTGGGGCACGCAATTCGGCATGCTGGTGGCCTATATGGTGGAACAGCAAAAAGACAATGCCGCGTTTGAACTCTCTGATTTGGAACAGTTTTACCGCGCTGCCAAAGTACGCTTCGACGAAGACGCGGCCTTTGCCAACACCGCCCGCGAATATGTCGTCAAGCTGCAAGGCGGCGATGAAAACGTGTTGAAACTGTGGCAGCAGTTTGTCGAAATCTCGCTCGGCCACGCGCAGGCGGTTTACGACACGCTCGGCCTGAAACTTACACTGTCTGATGTGGCGGGCGAATCGAAATACAACCCCGAGTTGCAAAACACGGTGGACGATTTGGTGCAAAAAGGCTTGGCCGTCGAAGACGACGGCGCGAAAGTCGTGTTCCTCGACGAATTTAAAAACAAAGAAGGCGAACCGGCCGCGTTTATCGTGCAAAAACAAGGCGGCGGCTTTCTTTACGCCTCCACCGACCTGGCCTGCCTGCGCTACCGCGTCGGCACGCTGCACGCCGACCGCCTGCTGTATGTGGTCGACCACCGCCAAGCCCTGCACTTCGAGCAGCTTTTCGCCACCTCGCGCAAAGCAGGCTATCTGCCCGACAGCGTGAAAGCCGAATTTATCGGCTTCGGCACGATGATGGGCAAAGACGGCCGCCCGTTCAAAACCCGCTCCGGCGACACCGTGAAACTGGTTGACCTGCTTGACGAAGCGGTCGAACGCGCCGCCGCATTGGTCAAAGAAAAAAATCCCGATTTGAGCGCAGACGACGCGGCAAAAATCGCCCAAACCGTCGGCATCGGCGCGGTGAAATACGCCGATTTGAGCAAAAACCGCACCAGCGATTACGTATTCGACTGGGACGCGATGCTCTCGTTTGAAGGCAACACCGCGCCCTACCTGCAATACGCCTACACCCGCGTACAAAGCGTGTTCCGCAAAGCAGGCGACTGGGACGCAGCGGCAGAGCTGACACTCGCCGAACCGGCCGAAAAACAGCTTGCCCTCGAGCTTTTGAAATTTGAAGACGTATTGCAAAGCGTGGCCGACACCGGCTACCCGCACTACCTCGCCGCCTACCTCTACCAACTCGCCACCCTGTTTTCGCGCTTCTACGAAGCCTGCCCGATACTCAAGGCCGAAGGACAAACCCGCAACAGCCGCCTGCAACTGGCGCGGCTGACCGGCAACGTACTCAAACAGGGCTTGGATTTGCTCGGCATTGATGTGCTGGAAGTGATGTAAGGCGCGTTTAAAAAAGAGGCCGTCTGAAACCCTGAAATCAGGTTTTCAGACGGCCTTTCCTTTCAGACGGCCTTCTTGACCCATGCTGCCCAAACAGTCGGCAACATAGCCGCATCGCGTACTGCCTTTGCCTGCGCCGTTACCCCGCCGCCTTCACCCGCCTTCCCAGCGTCAGCAACACCTTCTCCGCCGCCGCCAATTCTTCCGCGCTCAAATCCTGCGCCCATTCCGCCGCCTGCACCAGCCAGCGTTGGCGCACTTGGGCGAACACCGCCGCGCCGCGTTCGGTGAGCGAATAGAGCGGCGAGCGTTTGTGCGCGGGGTTGTCGGCGGCAGCGACCAAACCGTCGGCCAGCAGCAGATTGAGCTGCTTTTGCGCGCCTTGGCGGCTCATGCCCATGCGCTCGCCCAGCTGCGGCGAGGTTTGCGCTTCGGCGGCGTGTGCCAGCGCGCCAAGCATTTGCCAGCGCGCCGAGGTCAGCCCCAAATCGGCGGCGAAACGGTCGCCCCACGCGAGCAGTAAACCGTTGGTGTAGAAAATTTCGGTGGTGATGCGGCTGAGGGTTTCGCTGTTTAATTGGTTGTCCATGTTGTGTTTCCCAAATGATTTTTCGGCGGTGAGTTTAAAAAATGCGGAAAACGGCTGTCAAATAGTGCAGTTTTCAAGCAAAATAATTTGACAACTGATTTCCATATTTGTAAACTGGTTTCCAAATTATTACGCAAAGGAAACCATGAAACCCGACACCCCGCAACGTTACGCCCCGTTCACCCGCTTTCTGCATTGGGGCATGGCTGCCTGCTATGCGTTTATGTTTGCCGGAGCACTGGCGTGGCATCTCAACGGCAGCCTGAAATTCCTGATTGCGCCGCACAAAGCCGTCGGCGTGCTGCTGCTGTTGCTCGCGGCGGTGCGTTTTATTTGGGCATTGCGCAACCTGCGCCGCCGTCCCGCAGGCAGCCTGAAAGTGAAGCTGGGGCATCTTGCCCTGTATGCGCTGATGT
>CAMURX010000140.1 GCA_947097615.1 uncultured Neisseria sp.
TCGCACATCGTGGCGCGGCTGTTTGAGCAGCTGCCCGATTTGGCCGCCACGCTGGCCGCCGACCTGCCCGAAGAGGCCGCGCAGCCCGATTTGCAGAAATACGAGCGCGAGCTGATGTGGCGCATCGTGCGCCTGACCGACAGCATTTTGCAGCTTGCCGTTACCGGCAAAGGCGCGGCCTACGACGATACCGTGCTGCAACAGCTTGAAAACACCTTGAAACTGGCCGAGATTGTGCGCCGCGCGTCTGACGCGGATGGCGAGGCCGTCTGAAAACCCGATACATCGACCCGAAAGGAAACAAAATGAGCGAAACCCTGTCCCGCCGTGTCGGCCGCCTGGTGAGCGGCGGCTTCCACGCCCTGATTGACGTCGCCGAAAACCTTGCGCCCGAAGCGGTGATGAACGAGAGCATCCGCGAAATCGAGCGCGCGGTGGACGAAGTGCGCGCCGAGTTGGGCAAAGTGTTGGCGCAAAAACATCTGGCCGCCAAAAAAATGGCCGACGAGAGCAACCGCCACGAAACCCTGTCCGACCATATCCGCGCCGCCGTGGCCGCCGAGCGCGACGATTTGGCCGAAAGCGGCATCGCCGAGCAGATGGACATCGAAGCGCGTTTGCCAGTGCTCGAAAACACCATCGCCGACTGCGCCGCGCAAGAAAAAGAACTCGAAGGCTTTATCGCCGCGCTGCAGGCGAAAAAACGCGAAATGCAGCAGCAGCTTCAAGACTGGCGCGCCGCGCAGCAAAACGCGGCAGCGGGCGGCGGTACAGGCGGCAGCGGCTTGGATCGCATCGCACGCAACGCCGAAAAAAGCGGCAACGCCTTCGACCGCGTGATGGGCAGACAAAACGCCGTACACAGCAGCAGCGACGCCGCGCAGCTGGCCAAGTTGAAAGAGCTGGAAGACCTGAGCCGCAGCAACCGCATCGCCGAACGGCTGGCGGCTTTGAAGGCGGGAAAATGAGTGCCGTAGCAACTGTATTTTTCACCCCGTCGGGCAAAAATACCAAAACTCAAATCAAGCCGTTTGGATACCGTTTTCGGTGGTACCGTTTTCGGCAAAATAATCACGCATCCGGGCATTCAATATCGTCGGATTCTTGAATTCGACAAGCGCACGAAGCGGCTTTCAGACGGCCTTTCAGGCTGCTTGGCAAAGGCCGTCTGAAAATAAAACTGCCGTCATTCCCGCGCAGGCGGGAATCTTTTGCGAGCTTCGGCAAACGGCAGAAAAAAACGCCATCACCCAAGCTGAAAAAAGATTCCCGCCTGCGCGGGAATGACGAAATACAGAGCTTTCAGGCAGCCTGAAAGACCCTAAAGCTGCCTGAAAAGAAAACCCCGCCCCGATTATTGGAAAGAAAACCATGTCCCAGCCCGAAACCCCGCTTGCCGAACTGCAGGCCGCCGCGCAAAACGGCAGCCGTCCGCTGACTTGGCGTAAAACCGTTCCCCTAAGCGATGCTGATCGAAAATCGGTGAACATCATGCGTTTCGGCATGCTTGCTTCGTGTTTTACCGTGCCGCTGTCGGTTCTGTTTCTGCACCGGATGCTGCCCGATTTGTTTTTCCACAGCGACGGCACGTTTAAAGCCGTCAACGCGCTGCCGTTTTTGCTGATGTCGGTGGCGATGGGAATGTTCGCCCTGTGGATGCTCAAGCGCATCAACAGCGTTCTGACTACCGGCCGCGCCCTTGCCGTTTTTACGCTGGATTGGAAAAAGCGCAGTCTGACAATGCACGGCTTCGGTGGCTTTGGCGGGCGCATTGACCCCGCACACGCCGACTGGGCGCAAATTCTGCCCGACGGCCGCCCCGAGCAGCACGAACGCCTGCAACAGCGCATCCGCCAACTGCTGGCGCGCTAGGGCAGCCTGAAAGAACTAAAGGCCGTCTGAAAGCCACAGGCTTCAGCAAAGTTAAAACCGGCAGTGCGGATTTTTTCCTGTGGGAAAATGTCGGATTCGAAAATTTGATCTACGCAAATCCGAAGGCCGTCTGAAGAAAGAAACGACGCGATGAAACGCAACAACGACAATGCCCTGACCGCGCCGCTGCTGGCGATGATGGCGGTGCTGGCCGCCGCCACCGCGCTGGTATGGCTGGTGCAGCAGGCCGATGGCGGCGGCTGGCAGAAGGCTGCCGAGTTTGGCAAGTGGTTTGCCCGCTCCGAACCCGAGCCGCCGCCTGCGGAAATTGTCCGCCGTGCCGAAGCGGGCGAAGCCGAAGCGCAGTATCAGGCAGGCGGCCACTATATGCGGCAAAACCGTTGGGATTTGGCGGTGCCGTGGTATGAAAAAGCCGCCGCGCAGGGGCACGCCAAAGCGCAGAACAATCTGGGCGTGGCCTATGCCGAAGGGCGCGGTGTGCCCGCCGATCCGCAAAAAGGCTGCCGCCTGATGGCAGCGGCGCAGCAGCAGCTTAATACCGACAACGGCCGCGAAAACGCCGCCATGTGCCGGGAAGAATTGGAAAAACACTGATTCGCGTCAGTTCCGTAGGCCGGATTCTTGAATCCGACAAACACCCGAAGCGGCTTTCAGGCAGCCTGAAAGACCCGAAGGCCGTCTGAAACTGAAACCCACCCCATTCAGGCAGCCTGAAAGCAGCCTGAAAGACCCACACCCACCCACAGGAGACCCCGTCATGAACCAAACCAGTAGCAGACACAATATGTTCTATCTCAACGGCTGGCTCGCCACCGCCATGCTGGCCGGTGCCGCCGTGCTGATTGCCATGGCGCTGTTTTCCACCGTTGGCGTGCTGGCCGCGCCGCTGTTTGTCTTTATTGTGCTGGCCGCCAGCGGCTTTCGTATCGTCCAGCCCAACACCGCGCTGGTGAGCACCTGTTTCGGCCGTTATTCCGGCATTTTGTCCGAGAGCGGGTTTTTCTGGATTATCCCGCTGATTTACCAAACCCAAAGCGTTTCCCTGCGCTCGGGCAACTACGTTACCCCGACGCTGAAAGTGAACGACGCCGCCGGTACGCCGATTGAAATCGCCGCCGCCATTGTTTACCACATCAGCAACCCCGCCGCCGCCGTGCTCGATGTGGAAAACGTCCACGATTTTATGCAGGTGCAGAGCGAGTCCGCCCTGCGCGCGCTGGCCACCCACCACCCCTACGCCGCCGAAGATACCGAAAGCCTGACCCGCCATTCCGAGCATATTCTCGAGCAGTTCCGCGACATGGTGCAGGAGCGGGTCGAACGCGCGGGCATCAGCATCGACGAAGCCCGTTTCACCCACCTGGCCTACGCGCCCGAAATCGCCCAAGCCATGTTGCGCAAACAGCAGGCCGAAGCGGTAATCGCCGCCCGCTACGCGCTGGTACGCGGCGCCATCGGCATGGTGGAAGGCACCGTCCGCCAGCTCGAGCAGCGCGATATCGTGAAAATGAGCGACAGCGAAAAAGCCAAGCTGGTAACCAATATGATGACCGTGCTGCTTTCCGAAGAAAACGCTGCACCGGTGTTGAATGTGAGCGGCGATTGAGCAGACGTAGGTCGGATTCTTGAATCCGACCAACACACGAAGCGGCTTTCAGACGGCCTGAAATGACCGAAAGGCCGTCTGAAAAATCAAAACCGAGTAGGTTGGGTCGAGACCCAACAAATCCCTTAAAGCATACGAAATGTTGGGTTTACAACCCAACCTACGCAACCCCAAAAGGCCGTCTGAAACCCCCAACCGAAAGCCCCGCCTATGTGGAACCTTATCAACGCCCCCGAAACCGAAATCTTCGGCATTGCCCTGGCTCTGATGCTGCTGCTCGGTGCGCTCGAAATCCTGTCCATGCTCTTGGGCGGTGCGAGCGAGTGGCTGGACAACCTGCTGCCCGACAGTCTGGCCGACAGCGCCCACACCGAAGTGGGGCTGGACGCGGCCGACGGCGTGCTGGTGCGGTTTTTAAGCTGGCTGTATGTCGGCAAAGTGCCGGTGCTGATGCTCTTGGTGGTGTTTCTTGCCGTGTACGGGCTGGCGGGCTATGTGTTTCAGACGGCCTTTGCCGCCGTGTTCGGCGCGTATTTGAACGGCACGCTGGCTGCCGTCGCCGTATGGTTTCTTTCGCTGCCGCTGGTGCGCGCCACCGCAGGCGGGTTGTACAAAATCCTGCCCAAAGACGAAACCACCGCCGTGTCGCAAGACACGCTAATCGGCCGCGTCGGCGTGATTGTGCTGGGCGAAGCGCGGCCGGGCAGCCCCGCCCAAGTGCGCGTGAAAGACGGCTTCGGCCAAACGCATTATGTGATGGCCGAGCCCGACGGCGAAGGCGTGCTGAAGCAGGGCGAGGCGGTGCTTTTGGTGTCGCTGGAGGGGAACACGTTTAAGGCGATTTTGAATCCGAGCGGGAGTTTGGTGGATTAAGGCTAGCTGAAAATAGCAGCCGAATTTCTGCAGTGCTAAAAACCGATACCCCACATTTTCAGGTAGCCTGCCGTAATATAAAGAGGAAGCCATGCAACAGAATAAAAGCAAAATCGTGATGCTGTATCCGGCTACATCTAAGGATTTGACGCTGGAAATCGGCGTGGTCTGCGCAGGGGTATTGCTGCTGCTTATTATCGGGCTGGATACTCTGTCGGATATTTCCGGCGACGGGGTGGGCACGGCGCTTGGTTTGGCCATGGTGCTGCTGTTTTTCGGCGGGGCGGCGCTGGTTGGTTTCCTGTACTGGCGTGTATTCACGGCGCGGGATTTCCTGCGGTTGGACACGGAACGCGGCGTGCTGCTGCACGGGCGCTGGCGTTGGGGCTGGCAGGCGCAGCGGGA
>CAMURX010000141.1 GCA_947097615.1 uncultured Neisseria sp.
GGCGGGGTCGTCGTAGTCGAAGTTGTAGAGCGGCAGGTGGCCGATTTCGACGATTTCGGCCTCGTAGCCTGCGGGGAACATGGAGATGGTGTTTTGTGCGATTTTGCGGGCAAACGAGCCTTTGCGTAGGCTGCCGACCAAGATGCTGACTTTTTTCGCCATTTTGCTTTCCTTTTCTGGTGGGTAAACGAATCCGTCCAAGACGGGACGACAATGATAATAATTGTAAAAACTATAAGGCGCAAGCGCGGCGCGCAGACGGACGACATGCCGTTTCAATGCTAGAATGCCGCCTTTTCAAGGCCGTCTGAAAGGGGCGGACATGCAGACACTAACACCCGAATTGCAGGCACGCGCCGCCAAAATCAAACTGCTGGTGATGGACGTGGACGGCGTGCTCACCGACGGGCGGATTTTCATCCGCGACGACGGCGAAGAAATCAAATCCTTCCACACCCTCGACGGCCATGGCCTGAAAATGCTGCAGCAAAGCGGAGTGCAGACGGCCATCATCACCGGCCGCGATGCCCCCTCCGTCGGCGTGCGCGTGCGCCAGCTCGGTATCGCTTATTACTTCAAAGGCATACACGACAAACGCGCCGCCTATGCCGAGTTGCGCGAACAGGCGGGCGTGGCCGAAGACGAATGCGCCTTTATCGGCGACGACGTGGTCGATTTGCCCGTAATGGTGCGCTGCGGCCTGCCCGTCGCCGTGCCCGAAGCGCACTGGTTTGCCAAACGGCACGCCGCCTACGTCACACAGCGCGGCGGCGGCAAAGGCGCGGTGCGCGAATTGTGCGACCTCATCATGCAGGCGCAGGGCACGCTGGACGATGCCCTTGCGGAATACGTCAAATGAGCGGAAAACGCGGCTACGGCTGGCTTTTCCCGCTGGTTTTGGCGGGCGCGCTCGGCGGCCTGTCCGCCTGGCTCGACCGCATCAGCGCCGTCACCGTCGAAGAAACCGCCCTCAACCCCAACGAACCGCAATACCTGATGGAAGGCATCGCGGGCAGGCGTTTCGACAAACAGGGCGATCTGCAGGAACAGCTCGACGCCGAATCCGCCCGGCAATACCCGAACGGCAAAGAAATCGTTTTCAGACGGCCTCTGCTGCAAGTGTACGCCCAAGGAAAAAAAGCCTACCAAGTCGGCAGCGAAGAAGCGCGCTACACCGTCGACAGCCGCAAAATCCTGTTTGAAAACCAAGTGGTGCTGACCAAAGAAGCCTTCGGCGGCAAACCCGCAGGCCGCCTTTCCACCGACCGCCTCACCGTCGACACCGCCGCCAAAACCGCCGCCACCGACCGCCCCGTGCAGTTTGCCTACGGCCAATCGCAAGGCACGGCCGACGGCATGACCTACGACTACAACCAAGGGCTGCTCAAACTGCCCGCACGAGTGAAAGCCACCGTTTATGACCCGAAAAACCCTTCTTAACGCCGCCGCAGCCGTCCTCCTGCTTGCCGCCGCCCAGGCGCACGCCCTCGAAAGCGACCGCAAACAACCCATCGAAATCGAAGCCGACCAGGGCGAGCTCGACCAGAAAAACCGCTCCACCACCTTCAGCGGCAACGTCTCCATCAAACAAGGCACGCTCAACATCCGCGCCGCCAGCGTCAACGTCGTGCGCAGCGACGACGGCCAGCAGCACATGAAAGCCAGCGGCAGCCCCGTGCGCTTCGGCCAAACCCTCGACGGCGGCAAAGGCACGGTCAACGGCGAAGCCTCGCAGGTCGAATACTCCTCCGCCACCAACGTCGTCCGCCTCAGCGGCAACGCCAAAGTCACGCGCGGCGGCGACAAGGCCGAAGGCGCGGTCATCACCTACAACACCCGCACCGAGGTCTACACCGTCAGCGGCAGCAAAGCGGCGGGCGGCAAAGCGGGCAAACGCGTTAGCGTCGTCATCCAGCCCGACAGCATGGGCAAAAACAAAAAATAAAACGCGCCGCCCTGAGCACGCAAGAGGCCGTCTGAAAGCCCTGTTTAGGGGATTCAGACGGCCTCTGCATACCGCCGCCGCATCTCACTTCCTCCCGCGCGGGCTCTGCACCAAAGCGCGGGGGGAAGGCAGGGGAGGGAGTGGCGGTTTGCCAAACCGCTTGTCCGCCGCACAAGCTGCAAATGTTGCCGCAGCAGGTATGCGGATCGAAGTAAAAAGGCCGTCTGAAAGCCCGAATATCAGGTTTTAACTTTGTTGAAGCTTTGTTTTCAGACGGCCTTTTCAGACGGCCTTTTTTGCTGTTCCTGAATTTCCGCTTCCTTACCTGCGCCCCTGTCCAGCCCGCGCGCGGAGGAGGGTTTGGGCGGGAGCGGTATTTTGCAGAAACGCCTTTTTGGCAGCCGCCGTATCCCGTCCGATATTTTTGCAGCGGCAACTGCCGCGCCCCGACCATTCTGCGCAAACGGATAATGAATATGGCGGCCGCTGTTTCAGACGGCCTCTGTTCCGCTGAAACCGATACAATCGCCCTTTTTTCCGCAGGCTGCCGCCATGACCGTTCCCTTTCTTCCGCCGCTCGACTACCGTTTTCCCGATCCCGCCCGCGCCCTTGTCGAAAGGGACGGGCTGGTGGGCGTCAGCGCCGATTTGGACACGGGGCGGCTGCTGGCTGCCTACCGCGCGGGCGTGTTTCCGTGGTTTTCCGAAAACGGGCTGTTCTACTGGTTTGCCACTGCGCCGAGGGCGGTGCTGCTGCCGCAGAATCTGCGCGTCGGCCGTTCGCTGGCGAAGACGCTGCGCAACAAACCTTATCTTGTTACCGCCAACCGCCGTTTTGCCGACGTTGTCGCCGCCTGTGCCGCCAAACCTCGCCCGGGGCAGGACGGCACATGGATTGCGCCCGAGTTTCAGACGGCCTACACGGCGCTGCACAGGCTGGGGCACGCGCATTCTTTCGAGTGTTTTCTGCCCGACGGCTGCGGCCGTCTGAAACTGGCGGGCGGGTTTTACGGCGTGCAGATCGGGCGTGTGTTTTACGGTGAATCGATGTTTGCCGACGCGCCCGATGCGTCGAAAACCGCCTTTGCCTGCGCCGTTCCCTTTCTCGCCCGCTGCGGCATCGCGCTGATCGACTGCCAGCAGGACACGGATCACCTGCGCCGCTTCGGTTCGCAAACCATGGATTTTTCGGATTTTCAGACGGCCTTGCGTACGCTGAACGCGCAGGCTTTGGCGGCGGACATTGGCGCTGCGGTGGTGGCGGATAATACGGGCGGCGCGGGCGGACGTGGCGCGGCGGCTCTTTAAATTAAAGAGCGAAAGGCCGTCTGAAAGCGGAGCTTCAACGAAGTTAAAAAGGGTTCAGACGGCCTGATTCCTGCGGATGAGGTTTCTCCGCTGCTCCGTATGCTCGGTAACGGGTCGGCAAGTGGAGGCCGTCTGAATCTTTCAGACGGCCTTCGCTTTATCTGCTACTGACGGACGTTTGCAGTTTTCCCGCACGCCGTTTTTTAAACGGCAAAAGGCCGTCTGAAAAATTCAGACGGCCTTTTGCCGTTGCCGTTGCCGCTTGCGGGCGGGCGCGTTTACGTTTTGTCGGCCATGTGGTAGGCGGCGAGGGTGGTACGGTAGATTTCGTCGTCTGAGCAGAGGGCGGTGACGCGGCGGCGCAGGGCGCTGCCGAAGCGGCGGCGCAGGGCTGGGTCGGTGGCGAGGGTTTCGACGGCGGCGGCGAAGGTGGTGTGGTCACGCAGCGGGGTGCAGTAGCCGGTGACGCCGTTTTCCACCATTTCGGCGATGCCGGCCACGTCGTAGCTGACGACGGCGGTTTCGTAGAGGCCAGCTTCGAGGATGTTGTTGCCGACGCCCGCGCCGTGGTCGCCTGCCAGGTCGGGGGTGTTGAGCAGGATGTCGGTGGCGGCGAAATAGGCGTCCAAATCGCGCACCGCGCCGAGAAAGGAGACGCGTCCGCCCACGCCCAGGGCGGCGGCCTGCGCTTCGAGGGCGGTGCGCTCTTCTCCGTCGCCCGCGATGTGCAGGCGGGCGTTGAGGCCGCGTTGCAGGAGGAGGGCAAAGGCATCGAGGGTGAGGTGGACGGCGCGGACTTTGTCCAAGCGCGACAGCGTGCCGAGGGCGATGTGGCTGCGCGGCGTTTTCTGCGGCGCGGCGGGTATCGGCGGCAGGGCGTTGTAGGTGTAGGCGGCGCGTGCGGCGGGGAAGCCGTGGCGGACGAATTTGTCGCGCTCGTGGCGGCAGTTAGCGATGAGGAAAACGCCGAGGCGGGCAAACAGGCGGGCGATTTTGGGATAGGTGGCAGCGTCGAGGCCGCGGGCGTGGTAGAAGGTTTTGGTCTGCGGCGCGGCGGCTTTGGCGGCGAGGGCGCAGGCGGGGACGATGCGCGCCATCTGGCAGTGGACGATGTGCGGCTGCTCGCGTCGCAGCAGTTTGGCAAACGCCCAGCCGGCTTTGAGGTAGCCTGCCGCGCCGCCGTAGAAATCGAGGGGCTGCCAACGGATTCCTGCCGCCTGCGCCTGTGCGACGAGCGGGCCGTCGGAGGCGGCGAGGACGACGTCGTGGCCGCGCCGCGCGAGCAGGGCGCCCAAACGCAGGCTGGCGGTTTCCGTGCCGCCCAGCCCGCGCATGGAGGTGGCGAGGATGATTTTCATGGTGGGTTTTTGTTTTCGATTGCTTTTAAGGTTTCAGACGGCCTGAGGCCGTCTGAAAAAAGGCCGTCTGAAAAGGCGGCGGGGATGTGCGCTTTCAGACGGCCGCCCGTGTTGTTTCACGATTGTTC
>CAMURX010000142.1 GCA_947097615.1 uncultured Neisseria sp.
CGCAGCAAACCCCATCCGCAACAGCCCGTCCGACGGGCTGTTTTTCCGTTTCGGGAGGAACAAACATGATTAAGGACACACGGCAGGGCATCAGAATCTGGGATCTGCCCACCCGCCTGTTCCATTGGACGCTGGCCGCCGCGCTGGCCTTTATGTTTTTCAGCGCCAAAAGCGGCGGCCTGTGGCTGGCGTGGCATCTGCGCTGCGGCTTGCTGGTGGCGGCGCTGATTATCTTCCGCCTGTGCTGGGGGCTGTGGGGCAGCGACACCGCGCGTTTTGCCCGCTTTGTGCGCCCGCGCGCTGTGCCCGCCTATCTGCGCGGGCAGTGGGACGAAAACCGCCATCCCGGCCACAACCCACTCGGCGGCCTGATGGTGGTGCTGATGTTGGCTGCCGTGCTGTTTCAGACGGCCACCGGCCTCTTCGCCGCCGACGGCAACACCTTTATCAACAACGGCTATCTCAACGGCTGGATCGGCGCGGACGCAGGCGAAACCATGCGCGCCGTCCATATCCGCTTCTCCCGCCTGCTCGCCGCGCTGGCGGTGTTGCACATTGCGGCGGTGCTGTTTTACCGCGTGGCGAAAAAACGCAATCTCGTCACGCCGATGATTACCGGCCGCCAAACGCAGGCGTCTGCCGACGCGGTGCGGCCGCGTTTTGCCGGACGCTCGGCCTTTTGCGCCGCCGCCCTGATGGCGGCGGCAAGCGTGGCGCTGGTGTGGCTGCTGCGCCGTTAGCCGTGCGTTAAACGACACGGCAAAAGGCCGTCTGAAAGCAGGATTTGCTTTTTCAGACGGCCTTTTTGTTACGGCAGGCAAACGGACAACAACCTTAGGGTCTGTTGACAATCAGCCTTGCGGCGGTATTTTTGGTAAAAATCCGCGCCTGCCGCGTCAAAAATGCTCGCAAGATGTCCAATCTTGCTGCGCTTTTTTCCTTGCATCCGCGAATTTTTCCGCAAAAAACCGCTTCGCAAGCTGAATATCAACAGCCCCTACAAAGCCCCCGCTTCGATATACGGCACGCGGCCATCGAGCTTGGGCGGTTCGCCGAGGGAAACGGCAAACAGGCGGCCGCCTGCGGCGATGTGCGGATAGGCCGCCAGCTCGGGCAGCAGGGGATCGTTTTCGTGCAGGCCGCCGACCATATAGTGCCAGCCGCGCCGCCTGCCAGCGCAGTAGAGCGCACGCAGCAGCAGACGGAAAACGGCGGGGTCGTCGTTTTCCACGGCAAGGGCGGCGATGTAGCCGTGGCGCATCTGTCCGCCTTCAGGCGGCAGCGGCGGCAGGCGCAGCAGGCGGGCGGCGGCGTTGTACAGCGGTTTGCCGATGCGCCATGCGCCGTTGTAGCGCTCGACGTGGATTTGGCGGAAGGCGTGCTGATCCCAGCCCGCCAGCGCGCCGACGAGACGGTTTTGTTTGAAGGCCAGCAGGAAATCGCCGATGCCCAGCCCTTTCAGACGGCCTTGTGCCAAATCTTCGGCACGGTAGTGCGGGGCAAACTGCCGCCGCGCGTGTTCGCGGTTGAGAAAGGCAAACAGCGCCTCAGCATCCTGCGGCCTGCCCGCGCGGATTTCGATGCCAGGCATATCGAGGGCGCGGCGCGGCAGGGTCAGGCCGATCACGGGGGTATGCACCATGCCCAGCGGCGTGTAGCGCGGCATGCCCGCGCGGTTGGCGGCGATGGTGGACAGGGCGGCGGCGTTGTCGTGCAGAATCATGGTGATTTCGGCGGCCAGCGGTTCGGCCGCCATTTTTTCCGCCAGCACGCGGTAGCCGCGGTAGAGGTGCAGGCCGTTGCGGTGGCGTTTGTCGATGCGCAAATCGGCCAGATAGCCGGTGTCGCACAGTGTGCCGTTGAGGTAGGCAGGCCGTCTGAAACGGCTGCCGAGCATGACGATTCGGCCTTCGACATCGCAGCCTTTGTAAATCTGCGCCCTTTCGCCCTGAACGGCCGTGGCGGCGAAATAGGAGGGTTCGCGGCGGAAGCTGACGCTGATGCCGCCTTCCATGACGTTGCGTGCGAGCAGGGCGCGCAGTTCGGCGTCGTCGGCGGGCGTAACGGGGGAGAAAACGATTCTGCTCATAAGGAGGCCGTCTGAAAGGAAAAACGGGCGGTATTATAGGCCGTCTGAAAGCGTTTCAGACGGCCTTCTGCCGCGAAAAAGCCGCCTTCTGTGTTAACATCCGCCGAATTTTTATCCTGTTTCCATCCGTTTGCCGATAGTTCGAGAAAGCCCGCCTCCGTGGACGCCGTCAATACCCTGTTTCTGATTATCTCCCTGCTTTTGTTCATCAGTGTGATCGCTTCGCGCGTGTCCACCCGTTTCGGCATGCCGCTGCTTTTGGTGTTTCTCGGCGTCGGCATGCTGGCGGGCGACGAGGGTTTGGGCGGCATCCGTTTCGACAGCTTCGCCGGCGCGAACATGATAGGCCAGCTGGCCTTGGCGGTGATTCTGCTCGACGGCGGCCTGCGCACCAAGTCCGACAGTTTCCGTCTGGCGCTGAAACCGGCGGCGGTGCTGGCCAGCTGGGGCGTGTTGGCGACGGTGGGGCTTTTGGGCGCGTTTGCTACCTTTTTTCTCGGCGTCGACTGGAAAATGGGGCTGCTGATGGCGGCCATCGTCGGCTCGACCGACGCGGCGGCGGTGTTTTCCCTGATGCGCAGCAGCGGCGTGCGCCTCAATTCGCGTATTCTGGCGACGCTGGAACTGGAAAGCGGCTGCAACGATCCGATGGCGATTCTGCTGGTGAGCGCGCTGATCGGGCTGATTATGAACCCGGCCGAAACGGGGTTTGCCGAAATGACGACGCTGCTGGCCAGACAGCTCGGCTTGGGGCTGCTCTTCGGCTATCTGGCGGGCAAGGCGCTGGCGCGGATTTTGGAGCGCATCAGCCTGGCCGAAGGGCTGTACGCGATACTTATCGCCTCGGGCGGCCTTTTGGTGTTCGCCACCACCAACCTTTTGGGCGGCAGCGGCTTTCTCGCCGTGTATCTGGCGGGCGTGTTCATCGGCAACTCGCGCAACAGCTCCACCGAGCACGTTTTGAACGTGATGGACGGCCTGGCCTGGCTGGCGCAGGCGACGATGTTTCTGGTGCTGGGTCTGCTGGTTAGCCCGGTGCGGCTGTTGGAAAATTGGGCGAATGCGCTGGTGATCGCCGCCTTCCTGATTCTGGTGGCACGGCCGCTTGCCGTGTGGACGTCGCTGAAATTCTTCCGCTACAACCCGCGCGAAGTGGCCTATATCAGCTGGGTGGGGCTGCGCGGCGCCGTGCCGATTACGCTGGCGATTACGCCGCTGATGGTCGGCGTGCCCGATGCGCTGAAACTGTTTGACGTGGCTTTTGCCGTGGTGATTCTGTCGCTGCTGATACAGGGCACGACCATCCCCTTTTTCGCCCGCCTGCTCAAAGTCGTGCTGCCGCCCAAGCCCGAGCCTTTGTCGCAGCGGGAAATCTGGCTGGCCGACAAACTGGCGGTGTCTTTGCAGTCGTTTAAAGTGGAAGCGGGATCGGACGCGGAAAACAGCCACCCTTCGGCCATGACGCGTGACCGCTTTTCAGACGGCCAAATCTTCGCCCTGCTGCGCGGCGACCAAACCGTCGCCGTGCTGCCCAGCACGCAGATGCAGGCGGGCGACGTGGTGTGGTTTATCCTCGACGAAAAACTGGGCGACGATTTCGCCAAGCAGTTTGCCGCCGCCGGCAGCGAGGAGCGCAGCTTCTTCGGCGCCTTCAACCTCAACCCCGACGCGGTGGTGGGCGACTTGGCCGAGGTTTACGGCCTGCCCGTCGGCGAGGGCGAACGCGGCCTACGCCTGGACGAGCTGTTCCGCGAACGCTTCGGCGACATGCCGGTGGCGGGCGACCGCATCGATTTGAACGGCTTTGAAATCACGGTGAAGGAACTCGACAACAAAGCCCGCATCCGCCTGCTCGGCCTGAAAATGCCGCAGGAAGGCGCAGCAGGGCGTGCCGCGTAAACGCGCAAAACGGTGAGGCCGTCTGAAAGCAAACTTTCAGACGGCCTTTCTGCATTTCAGGCGGCTTTTTGTCCACCTTCACGGTTTGCCACAATACGCCCAAACCGCGTGCGTTGCTGCGCAACACACCCTGCCGCCGTACCTGAGGTCGTCTGAAAACAAAGCCCCCAACGAAGCCGAAACAAAAAAGGCCGCCTGAACCCCAAACAACAGGGTTTTCAGACGGCCTTTTTGTATTTCAGACGGCCTAGGGTCTGTTGACAATCAGCCTTGCGGCGGTGTTTTTGATAAAAATCCGCGCCTGCCGCGTCAAAAATGCTCGCAAGATGTCCAATCTTGCTGTGCTTTTTTCCTTGCATCCGCGAATTTTTCCTCAAAAAACCGCTTCGCAAGCTGAATGTCAACAGCCCCTAGATGCCTTTTTTGCCCGCGCTTTTTTCAGCGAGCATGGCGCTGAGGCCGGCGAGGCGGCTGCGGCCTTCTTCTTTGCTGACGAGGGGGGTGCCGCCTTTGCGGCCGATGATGCGCAAATCTTCCTGCGGCATTTCGGCGATGAAGCGGCTGGGTTCGGGAAACTGCCATGTGCCCTGGCGTTTGCGTTTGGTGCAGTGGGTGAGGGTGAGGGTTTGTTTGGCGCGGGTGATACCGACGTACATCAGGCGGCGTTCTTCTTCGATGTTGCCTTCTTCGACGCTGTCGGCGTGGGGGAACAGACCTTCTTCGCAGCCGACGAGGTAGACGACG
>CAMURX010000143.1 GCA_947097615.1 uncultured Neisseria sp.
CTTCGATGGTGATGATGTGGCCGTAGCTGTTTTCGTTGCGGTAGTCGATCATGGCCGCCAGCGAGGTGGATTTGCCCGAGCCGGTGCCGCCGACGAAAATCACCAGCCCGCGTTTCTGCATGGCGACTTTTTTCAGGATTTCGGGCAGGCGCAGGTCGTCCATTTTCGGGATGACGCTGTTGATGATGCGGATGACGAGGGCGACGGCGCCGCGCTGGATCATGGCGTTGACGCGGAAACGCGCCACGCCGTCGATGCTGACGGCGAAGTTGCATTCTTTGGTGCTTTCGAATTCTTCGCGCTGTTTGGCAGTCATCAGCGCCTGGGCGATGGCGCCGCAGGTGCCGGCGGTGAGCGGTTTGTCGGTAATCGGCGTGAGTTTGCCGTCGAGTTTGACGGCGGGCGGGAATTCGGCGGTGATGAAAAGGTCGGATGCTTTATGTTCGTACATATAGCGCATCCAGTTGTGAATGGTGTCTTTGATGCCCATCGGCTCGGAGGAAGCGGCTGCCGTCATAATGTAATCCCTGTAATTATATTAAAAGGCCGTCTGAACGGGTTCAAACGGTGCGGAAAAAACGGGCGGATTATAGCCGAGAAAACGTTTGCGGCATATCGGGCAAAGGCCGTCTGAAACGGGTTCGGACGGCCTTTTGCGCTTTAAAACGGTTTGTAGGTGGCCAGATAGTAGATGATGCCGACCACGCCCATGCTCAGTGCGTAGAAAAACCAGGCTTTGGCCGAACGCGGCTGCGATTTGAGCGCCGCCATGCCGATGAAGACGTAGCCCACCACCAAAAGCAGCTTGACGCCCAGCCAGTTGGCGTTGCCAAAGGGCGTCCAGTGGGCGATGGTCATGATCCAAAGGCCGGTGAAAAGCAGCGTGGTGTCGTTCAGATGCGGCAGCACTTTGAGCACGCCCGGCAGCGGTTTTTCCGGCTTGGCAAAGCGCATCCAGTAGCGCAGGTTGAACAGCAGCACGGTCATGGCGACAAAAAACAGATGGCCTTTTTTCGCCCAAATGTAAATCATGATTGTGTCCCTTGTTTTTGTTTGGAAATTTTTTCCACCGCCAGCAAAACCGGCGGCGAATTGCGCTGGTTGGCAAAGGCGTAGCGCAACACGGCAAAGCGCTCCTGCGGCAGGGCGGCCGCCCATTCCTGTACCGCCGCGCTCTCCTGCGCACCTGCCGGATGGCCGCCGTAGAGCACCGCCGCCAAAATGCCGCCTTCGGTCAGCAGCCCCAGCGCGGCTTCGAGCGCCGCAATGCTCGATTCGGCGCAGGTGGTGATGTTTTTGTCACCGCCCGGCAGGTAGCCGAAGTTGAACACGGCGGCATCGAGCGGCTCTTTTATATAGTCTGCCAAACGCTCGTGGCTGTCGCACACCAACACTACCTGCTTGTCCGCCCCTGCCGCTTTCAGACGGCCTTCGGTGGCGTCCAGCGCCTGCTTTTGTATGTCGAACGCCCAAACCCTGCCCGTTTCCCCGACCAGCCGTGCCAGAAGCAGCGTGTCGTGTCCGTTGCCCGCCGTGCCGTCGAGGGCGCGACCGCCTGCTTTCAGACGGCCTTCGAGCAGGCTGCGGGCGAATGTCAGGGCGTTGGGCAGCATGGGCAGGGATTTGGCGGGCAAAAAACGCGGGCAGTATAAAAGGTAATGCTGCCTCTGCCAACAGGCGGCTTTCAGACGGCCTTTGCACCCGGGAGGCCGTCTGAAAAGGCGTTACAGCAGATGCTTGAACGGGTTGCCCCTGCGGCAGACAAATTCCACGCCCTCGTCGGCGCATCCGCCCAAAAGACAGGTGATGCCGGTAGCGTGGCAGATGCCGTACATCCGTCCGCTTTCGCCGACAACCAGTGCTACATCGGGCGTTGCGCCGACTTCCAGCCCTTCTTCCCCGATGCTGCCCGCGATATAGGCCAGCCTTTCGCGCGTCAGGTATTCCGTGCGGACGCGGAATTCAAAGAGAAAATCCCGCTCGGAAAATTCGAGGGACAGGCCGTCGAACTCGCGCAGGAAAGCGGCGGGCTTTTCACCGACAACATAGCCGCAGGCGGCGGCTTGGGCGGCAACGGCAGCGGTATCGGTGTGCCGGTTGGGATGCCAGCCTGCCCTCCGCAGGGTTTGCAGGATTTTTTTGTCAAAACGCGCCATGATGTTTCCTTTTCCGCTTTTCAGACGGCCTCACAGCAGCGGGCTCATCAGTCTGACGGTGTTTTCCACCAGCCCCCACCATTTGGGGCGTTTTTCCCACACTTCGGCGCTGATGCGGCGGCTGTCGGCCAAATAGCCCTGTTGCAGAGCGGCGATGCGGGCGGTGGTGGGGCGGTCGTAGATGGCGAGGCTGATTTCCAGATTGAGGAAGAAGCTGCGCATGTCCATGTTGACCGTGCCGAAGAGGGCGTAATCGTCGTCGATCACCATGGTTTTCGCGTGCAGCAGGCCGCCTTCGAAGAGGGCGATGTCCACGCCCGCGGCCAGCAGCATCGGGTAGTAGGCGCGCGAGGCGTAGCGCACGAGCAGGGAATCGACCTGCGCCGGCAGAATGAGGGTTACGGCCACGCCGCGCTTGGCGGCGGTGGTAAGGGCAGTGAGCAGCGGCTCGTCGGGCACGAAATACGGCGTGGTGATGGTAACGCGTCGGGTGGCGGAGTGGACGGCGCTGACAATGGTTTCGTAAATCACGCGGTCGCTCTGGTCGGGTGCGGAGGGGATCACCTGCGCCACAATGCCGCCCTGCGCCATGTTTTCCGGCAAAAGCGTCGGGATGCGGTCTTCGTGCAGGGCGATGTATTGCTGTATACCTTGCAGGTTTTCGTCGTCTTCCACCGCCAGATCGGCGAAGAACACGGCCGACATTTCCAGCACCAGCGGCCCGGTGCAGCGCATCATCACGTCCACCCATTCGCCGACGCCCGAATCCTGTTTGAAAAAACGCGGGTCGACGAGGTTGTAGCTGCCCGTGTAGCCGACTTTGCCGTCCGTGACGAGGATTTTGCGGTGGTTGCGCAAATCGCTGCGCGTGAAGAAGGTACGCAGCAGGCCGACGGGCAGCGAGGCGTGCACTTCCACGCCCGCGTCGCGCAGGGTTTGAGCCCAGCGGCTGTCGAAAAAGCCGAGGCTGCCCACGGCGTCGGCCAAAACGGCGCAGTCGACGCCGCGCTGCGCCGCCCGCGCCACGGCGCTCATCAGCTCTTCGATGCGCCCCTGCGGCTCGATGATGTAAAAGGCCAGCAGGCAGGAATGCTGCGCCGCTTCGATGTCGTCCAGCATGGCGTCAACGATTTCGTCGGTGGTGGAGAGCAGCTCCATCGCGTTGCCCTGCGTCGCACCCAGGCCGGTAACGCACTCGGCGATGCGGCCGATGCCGTGGTAGCGCGGTTTTACCTGCCCGGCAATGTCGAGGTAGCGGTCGGCCAGATATTTTTCGGCGAAGCCGCGGTAAAAGCGGTTCATCTCGCCGCTGCGCTTGGCGCGCGCCGCGCCCAATCTGGGTTCGCCGAGCATCAGATAGGCCAGCGTGCCGAAAATCGGAAAGAGAAACAGGATGATGAGCCAGGCGAACACCGAACCGACATTACGCTGCTTATAAAGCACGCGCACCATGCAGGCGAGTGCGGCGCAGGTATGGGCGGCAAGGAAAATCTCGCCCCAAGTGATGTTTTGCAAAACGGACAAAGCGGTCTCCGTGCGGCAGACAGTCAAACAGGCAGGCGATTATAGCGGCGCGTGCGGCAGCGCCAAGAGAGGCCGTCTGAAAGGCACGGCGGGCGGCCGCAGCGGCATTTGGCCGCGCCGGACTACGTTTTCAGACGGCCTCTTTGCCGACACGCCGCCGCACCTATACAATCGGCCGCCTGTCCGCATCCGCAGGAGATTTCCCATGTCGTATCTGCTTTTCGCCCTTGCCCTGATTGTCGGCATCGTCAACGGTGCGCCGCTGTCCGGCTTTCTGCTCGGCGCCGCGCTGTGCTACACCGTGCACACCGCCCAAAAGGCGCAGCGCGAAAGCGGCGGCACGCAGGCGCTGCGGCAGGAAATCCAAGATTTGCGCCGTCGCGTGCGCCTGCTCGAAGCGCAGATCAGGCCGTCTGAAAACCCGTCGGCAGACGTTTGCGAGCCGCCGCAGGCCGAAAACGGCGGCGTTCAAAAACGTTATCCCCGTATGCCTGAGACGGGGACGGCCTTTTCTCCACAGACAGAGATGTCAGAAAACGAAACACCGCCCTCCCCCGCCCTGCCGCCGCGCCATGCCCGCGCAGATGTTTCCGCCCTCGCCCGATTGCGTGCGCAGCGGCAGGACGGCACGATGCACGGCGCACCGACGCAGGCCGCAGCCGCCCGCGTGCAGGCACAAACGGCGCAAACCGCGTTTCAGACGGCCTCCCAAGCGCAGAGGCCGTCTGAAAACGAAACGGCAGACCAAGCCGCGTGGTATGACAATAATGCTTTGGCATCGTGGTTTGTCCGCAGCAATCCGCTGTTGAAAACGGGCGTGGTGGTGCTGTTTCTCGGCCTGGCCTTTTTGCTGCGCTATGCCTCGGAGCGCGTGCATGTGCCGGTGGGGCTGCGTTATCTGACGGTGGCGGGCGCGGGTTTGGCGGCGGCGCTGGCGGGCTGGAAGTTGCAGGCGCGCCGCCGCGATTACGCGCTGGTGTTGCAGGGCTTCGGTTTGGCGGTGATGTATCTCACT
>CAMURX010000144.1 GCA_947097615.1 uncultured Neisseria sp.
CTGCGTTGCAAATCCTCGCAAGGTGTCCAACCTTGCTGCGGTTTGCGCCTTGCATCTGCTGTTTTCTGACGCAAAACCCGCTTCGCAAACCAATTGTCAACAGCTCCTAATCCGTACAGGCCGTCTGAAAGCGCAAAAGCCTTTTCAGACGGCCTCCCATCCACCCGCATATTTAAGGAAAAACCCATGATCAAACTGACCACCAACAAAGGCGTCATCACCATCGAACTCGACCACGACAAAGCGCCGATCACCGCCGCCAACTTCGAGCAGTATGTGAAAGACGGCTTCTACGACGGCGTAATCTTCCACCGCGTCATCCCCGGCTTCATGATCCAAGGCGGCGGCATGAGTCCCGATATGGGCGAAAAAGCCACCCGTGACCCCATCGAAAACGAAGCCCACAACGGCCTGCCCAACGAAAAATACACCATCGCCATGGCGCGCACTTCCGACCCGCATTCCGCCTCGGCGCAGTTTTTCATCAACACCGCCGACAACGTCTTCCTCAACCAGCGCGCCAAAGAAATGCACGGCCGACGGGTCGTCCAAGACTGGGGCTACGCCGTCTTCGGCAAAGTCACCGACGGCTTCGACGTGGTGGACGCCATCGAAAAAGTCGCCACCAAAAGCCACGGCTACCATGACGACGTGCCCGTAGAGCCCGTCATCATCGAAAAAGCCGAAATCGTATAAAACGGCTTGCTGCCGCAGGAGGCCGTCTGAAACCCGTTTCAGACGGCCTCGCCCTTTCAGACGGCCTCCCCATATGCGATAATCCGCGCGTTTTGTTTTCCATATCCATCCACCGAGAGAACCATCATGGCAGAAGAAAAGAGCAAAAAATCAAACACCGTCGAGCAGGTCAAACCCGAAGACAAAGGCAAAGCCCTTGCCGCCGCCCTGGCACAGATTGAAAAACAGTTCGGCAAAGGCTCCATCATGAAGATGGACGGCAGCCACAAAGACGAAACCCTCGAAGTCATCTCCACCGGCTCGCTCGGCCTCGACCTTGCGCTAGGCGTCGGCGGCCTGCCGCGCGGGCGCATCGTCGAAATCTTCGGCCCCGAATCCTCGGGCAAAACCACCCTCTGCCTCGAAACCATCGCCCAATGCCAGAAAAACGGCGGCACCTGCGCCTTTATCGACGCCGAAAACGCCTTCGACCCCGTCTACGCCCGCGCCCTCGGCGTCAAAGTCGAAGAACTGATGGTCTCCCAGCCCGACACCGGCGAACAGGCTATGGAAATCTGCGACATGCTGGTGCGCTCCGGCGCGGTGGACATGGTCGTCATCGACTCCGTCGCCGCCCTCGTGCCCAAGGCCGAAATCGAAGGCGACATGGGCGACAGCCACGTCGGCCTGCAAGCCCGCCTGATGAGCCAGGCGCTGCGCAAACTCACCGGCCACATCAAAAAAACCAACACCCTCGTCGTCTTCATCAACCAGCTGCGTATGAAAATCGGCGTGATGTTCGGCAACCCCGAAACCACCACCGGCGGCAACGCGCTCAAATTCTATTCCTCCGTGCGCATCGACATCCGCGGCAGCACCCAGATTAAAAAAGGCGACGAAAGCCCCATCGGCAAAGAAACCAAAGTCAAAGTCATCAAAAACAAAGTCGCGCCCCCCTTCCGCACCGCCGAGTTCGACATCCTCTACGGCGAAGGCATCAGCTGGGAAGGCGAGCTGATCGACATCGGCGGCAAACTCGGCGTCATCGAAAAATCCGGCGCCTGGTACAGCTACAACGGGGCGAAAATCGGCCAGGGCAAAGACAACGTCCGCGTCTGGCTGAAAGAAAACCCCGAAGTCGCCCGCGAAATCGAAGCGAAAATCCGCGAAAAAGCCGGCGTCGACATCCAAATCACCGAAGGCACGCGCGACGAAACCGACGGCGACGAGCCCGAAGAATAAGCCTGGCCCAACCCGCAAGGCCGTCTGAAAACATAAAAATGCCTTTCAGACGGCCTGCCGCAACAAGGAAACACCATGCAGAACTTCCTCTTCATCTTCACCGCCGTCACCGTCGGCGCATTCATCGCCGCAGGCATCTATTTCTTTGTCGGCGCGGTTAGGGAAGGCCGCGAAGAGCGCGAGCGCAAACGCCTGGGCAACCAATAACAAAAGGCTGTCTGAAAGGGTGCCAACCCGTTTTCAGACGGCCTTTTCCGCATACGGAACCGACACATGGCCGACATCAGCGTTTTAATCCTGGCGAAAAACGAAGCGGAAAACATCCGCGCCTGCATCGAAAGCTGCCGCCCCTTTGCCGCCGAAGTCGTCGTTATCGACGATTTCAGCGACGACGACACCGCGCAGATTGCCGAAGAGTGTGGCGCGAGAGTCGTCCGCCGCGCCCTGAACGGCGACTGGGGCGGGCAGAAAACCTTTGCCGTGCAACAGGCCGCCTGCCCGTGGGTCTTCATTATCGACGCCGACGAACGCTGCACGCCCGAGCTGGCCGGCGAAATCCGCAAAGCCGCCAATGCCGGAGAACAAACCGCCTACCGCGTCACCCGTCTCAACCACTTCGGCGGCCGCCCCGTCCGCCACGGCCCGCTCAGCCCCGACCGCGTCACCCGCCTGCTGCCGCGCGAAGGCGTGCGCGTCGAAGGACTGGTGCACGAAAAAACCGTCCATCCCTATCCCGAAAAAGACCTCGCCGCCCCCATGCTGCACTACACCTACGACAATTGGGATCAGTATCTGGCGAAAATGAACCGCTACTCCGCCCTCTCGGCCGAGCGCTATCTGCGCGAAGGCCGCCGCCCGCGCCCTTTCGCCGACCTCTGGCTGCGCCCGCAGATCGCCTTCGTCAAAATGTATTTCCTCAAACTCGGCTTTCTCGACGGCGCTCTGGGCTACGCCCTCGCCAAAAACTACGCCAATTACACCCTCAACAAATACATCAAACTTCAGGAAATGTATGCGCGGCAGACAAGCCGCTCCTGAATACTCAGGCCGTCTGAAAGCCCCGTCGGATTCGAGATTCGTTGAAACCCCGCTTTCAGACGGCCTTTTTGCTAACAGAAAGAAACCATCATGTGGACACCCGAAACCATCCTCATCCTAATGGCCGTCGGCTCGCTGGCCGGCATCATCGCCGGTATGTTCGGCGTCGGCGGCGGCACCATCCTCGTACCGCTGGTATTGTGGATTTTGCAGATGCAGGGCTTGGAGCAGTCGGCCTACGCCCAGCACACCGCCATCGGCACCTCCTTTGCCGTGATGGTGTTCACCTCTTTTTCCAGCGCCCTGTCACAGCACAAAAAAGGCGCGGTCGACTGGCAGATTCTGCAAAGCATGATTCCCGGCGTGTTGGCAGGCGTTGCCGTCGGCGCACTGATTGCCCGCTACCTGCCGAGCAAAGGCTTGCAGATTTTCTTCACCGTTTTTATCGGCATCATTGCCGTGCGCGCCCTGATGGGCATCAAACCCTCGCCGAGCCGCCACCTGCCCAGACGCGGCGGCCTCTTTAGCATGGGCAGCCTCTTCGGTGTCCTGTCGAGCTGGATCGGCATCGGCGGCGGCTCGCTCACTGTGCCCTACCTCACCTTCTGCAACGTCCCCGTCCACCGCGCCGTCGGCACTTCCGCCGCATTGGGCTGGCCGATTGCCGTGGCGGGCGCGGCGGGCTACTGGTACGCCGGAGCGGGCAGCCCCGGCCTGCCCCCCGCCTCGGCCGGTTTCATCTACCTGCCCGCCGTCGCCGTGCTGGCCGCCGCCACACTGGTGTCCGCCCCCTTCGGCGTGAAAATCTCGCACAAACTGCCCGCCGCCCAGCTGAAAAAAGGCTTCGGCATCCTGCTGCTGCTGATTACCCTGCGCATGGCTTGGAAAATCGTGCACAACTGGTAGGGCGCTGTTGCCGCCTGCGATGCAAAAGGCCGTCTGAAAAGGGTTTCCCCGCTTTCAGACGGCCTCTTTATAGTGAGTCAACACAAAAAGATACAAGGCAGCAAGCCGCAGACAGTACAGGTAGCACGGGGCTGGTTTTCTTGGCATTTTTAATGCCGTAGAAAACCGCCCTCTGTGAGTTAAGGCGCAGCAACGCCGTAGATTTTTATTTTGACTCACTATATTTCAAATCAGCGGTTTGCCGTTGTAAAGGCCGAAGAAGCTGCGGATGTCGAAATAGACGCTGCGGCGGCTGCCGTCGGGGGCTTGGATGTCGATGCGGTCGTAGATGCCGCCGCCTTCTTTAATTAGGGCTTGACCGATTTTGCGGTAGCCGGGATGGTTTTGGGCAATCCAAGCGTTTTCGGCAGCGATGCCGCGTGTGGTGTCGTTTTCGGTGATGATGACGGCGCGTTCTATGCTGCTGCCATCGTTTTGCTGTTGGACGCGGCTTTCGCCCGGGCGTTCGGTTTGTTTGAAGCGCAGCTCGGCGGCGGCGGGGGCGGCTATGCTGAGGGTGAGGGCGGCGGCGAGGAGAGTAGGGAGGCGTTTGCTGTTCATGATGTTTCCTTTATCGGAAGGGTTAGGGAATTTCAGACGGCCTTTTGCTTTGAGGCCGTCTGAAAGCGTTTTTCACTTCGTTGAAGTTTTCAGACGGCCTATTTGATGGTTTACGCGCCTGCGCCCAGCCGTTGCAGGCGGTAGCTGCCGTTGAGGACGTTTTGCCACCAGTCGCGGTTTTCCAGATACCAGGCGACGGTTTTGCGGATGCCGCTGTCGAAGGTTTCC
>CAMURX010000145.1 GCA_947097615.1 uncultured Neisseria sp.
TGTCTGGCAACTGTCCGGTTGTGTCGATGGGTTGCCCGACCGCTCCCTGAGCTACTCAACGGTTGTTTGCCTTGGTCGGATGCGGGCGGCGGCGGGCGGTTTGTTGCTATGATAAGGAAGTTCCGATATACAAGGTCGGATACTCGTATCCGACATTTCCCCGCAAGGGGAAAATCCACATTTCATCACGCGCCGCCCAATGCCGCCCTACGGTCGGCTGTCGGATTCGAGAATCCGACCTACGGTGCGTTGTTCGTTAAAGGCCGTCTGAAACATGGTTTGCGCGGTATGGCTGATGCACCGCCGCCGTTTCAGGCTGCCTTTGTGTGTTCAAATCATCCCGCGCTTTGTGGCAGCCTGAAAAGTTTGTTGGAGCGATAACACCTGCTTTCACACCCAGTTTTCCAAACGCAAACCGTCCACACGCTCGAACTCGCGCAGGTTGTTGCTGACCAAAACCAGCCCTTCGCTGCGGGCATGGGCGGCGATATGCAGATCATTTTCGCCAATCAGCCGCCCGGTTTTTCCCAGTTCGGCGCGGATATTGCCGAAGTGGGCGGCGGCTTTGATGCCGTAGGGCAGCACTTGCAGGCGGGATAAAAAATCTTCGGCGGCTTGCAGGTTGCGTTCGGGGTATGCGCTTTTTTCCGCGCCGTAGTACAGCTCGGCGGCGGTAATGCTGCTGACACACAAACGCGCGGCATGGCGGTTGAAGGTTTCCAAAACTTCAAGCGGGCGGCGCTTCATCACATAAATCACGATATTGGTGTCGAGCATATATTTGAGCATTTACAGCTGCTCCCGTTCAGGCTGCACGACGGTTTCCCGCTCGACCATAAAATCTTCGCTGACGCCGCTGCCTGCGGCAAAAAAGCTGTCCCAAACCTGCGCGGCAGGGCTGATGATGCGCTCGTTGCCGACCACGCGCACATCAACCGTCTTCACATTGCCGCCAAACTGCGCCTGCTCGGGCAGCCTGACGCTTTGGCCGTCGGCGGCGAATGACAAACTGACTCGTGTCATGGTGCTCTCCTTATGCTGGTGCGGATTCGGGAATCCGGGTTGTCGGCCAAAGGCCGTCTGAAAACCGCCAATCCGTCTCCCTTTTCACTTCCCCGCCAATGCTCCGAAGTTCTGCACCCAATAGACGCCGTATTGGGAATGCTGGTTGGCGGCGTAGGCCATGCCGACTTCGGTGTAGACGGTGTCCATGATGTTTTTGCAGTGGCCGGGGGCGGCCAGCCAGGTGGCTATGGCGGCGCGGGCGGTGGGTTCGCCGGCGAGGATGTTTTCGCCGACGGCGCGGTAGCGGTAGCCTGCTTGTTCGACGCGCCCGGCCATGTCGCGGCCGTCGGAGTTTTCGTGGCGGAAGTAATTTTTGTCGGCCATGTCCTGCGCGTGGGCGGCGGCGGCCTTTTCGAGCAGGGGGTTCCATTTCAGCGGCGGGGTAGTAGGTTTTGCCGCAGGTTCTGCCGAGGGCGCGGGCTTGGTTGATTAAGTCGGCCATTTGCTGCGCGGTGGCCGGTTCGGCGGCGGGCGGCGCGGCGCAGCAGGCAGCCGCCGACAATGCGGCTGCCAAGAGTGCGGTGTGGCGCGTATTCACGGTTTTCCCTTTTGTTTTTATCTGCGCAACCGTCGGAAGGCTTTTCAGACGGCCTCAGCCCTTTGCACTTTCTGCGGGCAAACGGGCGCGATTATACTCCAAACCGTTTGCGCGGGTGCGGGTTTTGCCGTGCGGCGGCGGCAATAAAGAGGCCGTATGAAACGCCTTGGCGGGGTTTCAGACGGCCTACTGCGCTGCCGTGTGCTTACAGGGGCAGCAGCGGGATGACGATCACGGCCATCAGGGCGGCGATGATGCCGTAGACAAACATGGGAATAACGGTTTTTTTGATAATCGCACCCTCGGCGTTTTTCACGTCCAATACGGAGCAGACGGCGATGATGTTGTTGATGCAGACCATGTTGCCCATCGCGCCGCCGACGGACTGCAGGGCAAGGATGAGGGTGACGGAGAGGCCGGTATCGACGGCAATCTGCTGCTGGATGGCGCCGAAGGTGAGGTTGGACACGGTGTTCGAGCCGGAGAAGAAGGCTCCGATGGCGCCGAGGTAGGAGGAGAAGTACACCCAGTGCTGTCCGGCCATGTCGGCGAATTCTTTGCCGATGGTTTTCACCATTGAAGCGTCGCCGCCGACCAGCATCAGTTTCACCATAATCAGCGCGCCCATCAGGGCAAACAGCGGTTTTTTGGTTTGGTCGACGGTGGCGATATAAAACGACCAGGCGTCTTTAAACTTGGTTTTGTAAAGCAGAACGCAGATCCATACGGTGATGACGAAGGGTATCCACGCGGGCACGTAGAGGGTTTGGTATTTTTCCGTTACGCCCGTGCCGAAGATGTTGCCGAAAACAAAGGTCAGCGATTGGGTGACGGTGATGTCGGACAGACCGAAAGGCAGGGAGAAGGAGAACCAGGGTTCGGCGCTGGTCATCAGGCCTTTGAGGCCGATTTGTTTGATGCGGGTGACGACGAGCATGCCGATCAGCATACCCAGCGGGGCAAGGGCTTTGGCGACTTGGCCTGCGGACACTTTTTCAGCGTTCGGGTCTTTGGCGTGTTCTTTGCTCAAACCCCAGCCGTGGTTGGCGGCGAACACGGAAACCAAGAGGCCGACGGCGCCGGCGACGAGTGAAGGAAACTCTTCGTTTACCTGCGCCAGAATGACGTAGGGGATGGTGCAGGAAAGAATGGCGATGTAGATGAAGCCGAGGTTTTTGCGGATTTCCTGCCACGAGACGATAAAGCTAAGGCCGATCAGCGGGATGATGAAACCGGCAACGAAATGGATGATGCCGGTTTGGCGGCCGATGGCGAGGATGTCTTCATGCGCCAGTTCGAGCTGGCCGAAGCCGAACCATGTCGGCGTGCCGACCGCGCCGAAGGAGACGGGCACGGAGTTCATCACCAGCGTGAAGATGGCGACGCGCAGCGGGTTGAAGCCGAGGCTCATCAGTATCGGCGCGGCAATGGCGGCGGGCGTGCCGAAGCCCGATGCGCCTTCAATCATAAAGGCAAACGACCAGCCGATAATCATCAGCTGGGCGACGGGGTTGGGACTGATGGTGGCCAGCCATTTGCGGATGACGTCGATGCAGCCTGTGGTTTCCATCATGCGGTTGAACATGATGGCGCCGAAAATCACGGTAATCGGCGTGAGCGTGGCGACGAGGCCGGCAGCCACGTTGGCGTTCAATTCGGCAAAGGGGTTGCCGAAATAGCTGATTTGCAGGATGTAAATCAGCAGGGCGGTGGCCGGCAGGGCGATGTATGAGGGGACGCTGTTTTTTTTCACCATCAGCCAGATGAGCAGCACGATGGGGAAAATGCTTAAAAATAAAGCCATGTTTCAATCCTTTGCGGACAGGTTGTTGTGAAGGGTATGCTCGTGCATACGGTTTTTGCCGGCGCTCTGCCGCTCGGCTTTTTTCAGACGGCCTCACGGTATCGGTGAGGCCTTCTGAAAAATCGGATTCGGCCACCTGTGTGTTCAGACGGCCTTTAATATCGTTTCTGCGTAAGGGGGCAGGCATCCGCCCTGCCCTGCCGCCCGACTTTGCGGCCGTCTGAAAGCGGGGCTTGCGAAGTCAAAAAACGGCAGCCGTGTTTGGCGGCCGACGGTTTCGCCGCAGCCGATTGGAACGTTCGCCGCAGCTCTGCTTTCAGACGGCCTCACGGCACACAATCACGCGGCAGGCCGTTTATTGAAGCTGCGCTTTCAGACGGCCTTGATGCTACGGCGGACGATTTCCAAATAGGCCGTCTGAAAACCAAGCTTCACGTCTGCGGCGACAGAATAGGCTTTCAGACGGCTGTAAAGGCAGGCGGCGCTATTTGCGCTTTTCCCTTTCTTTCATCAGCTCGTGCAACGTTTTGGCGGCGGGCTTCATCGGCTTGCGGTGATCCGTCCAACCCAGCTGCGAAGGCGGCGTGAGGGCGCGGAAGGTGGTGGCCGCCCAACCGAAGGCGCGGTAGGCTTTTTTGCCGCTGAAAATGCCGTTGTAGGTGCGCCAGGCCAGCGTTTCGCCCAAGGTGTGCGACGCGCCCTGCCCGCGGATCGGGTGCGGCACTTTTTCGTCGCGCGGGCGCTGCGCCTCTTCGCGCAGGCGGCGCATCTGTGCGGTGATGGGGATGCGCACGGGGCAGACTTCGTCGCAGGCGCCGCACATGGTGCAGGCGGTGGGCAGATCGCGCGTGGCATCGAGGCCGAGCAGGTGCGGCGAGACGATTTCGCCGATGGGGCCAGGATAGGTCGTGCCGTAGGCCGCGCCGCCGATGCGGGTGTAAACCGGACAATGGTTCATGCACGCGCCGCAGCGGATGCATTGCAAAGTGCGGCGCATCTGTTCTTCGGCATAGGCCTGGCTGCGGCCGTTGTCCAAAAGAACGAGGTGCATTTCCTGCGGGCCGTCGATCTCTTCGCTGCGGCGCGGGCCGGTAATCATATTGAAATAGGTGGTTATCGGCTGGCCGATGGCGCTGCGCGGCAGCAGGCTGTACAGCGGCGGGATGTCCGACAGTTTGGCCACGACTTTTTCAATGCCTGTGATGGCGATGTGCACGGGCGGCACGGTGGTGGACAGGCGGCCGTTGCCTTCGTTTTCCACCAG
>CAMURX010000146.1 GCA_947097615.1 uncultured Neisseria sp.
GATTAAAGAAATCACCGTCGCCGCACGCCTGGGCGGCGGCGATCCCGGCGCGAACCCGCGCCTGCGCCTGGCCATGGACAAGGCCGCGGCCAGCAACATGCCGAAAGACAACGTCCAGCGCGCCATCGACAAAGGTACGGGCAATCTGGAAGGCGTGGAATACATCGAACTGCGCTACGAAGGCTACGGCATCGGCGGCGCGGCCCTGATGGTAGACTGCATGACCGACAACAAAACCCGCACCGTCGCCGACGTGCGCCACGCCTTCAATAAAAACGGCGGCAATTTGGGCACCGACGGCTGTGTGGCTTTCAACTTCGTCCATCAGGGCTACCTGGTCTTCACCGGCGTCGATGAAGACGCACTGATGGAAGCCGCGCTGGAAGCCGGTGCGGAAGACGTGATTGCCGACGACGAAGGCATCATCGAAGTCATCACCGCCCCCGCCGATTGGGCCGAAGTCAAAGCCAAGCTCGAAGCGGCAGGCTTCAAATCGGAAGACGGGGACGTTACCATGCGCGCCCAGAACGAAACCGTCTTGAGCGGCGACGATGCCGTCAAAATGCAGAAACTCATCGACGCGCTCGAAGCCTTGGACGACGTGCAAAACGTTTACACCTCCGCCGTCCTGGAGCTTGAATAAACCCGGCGGCAACACTTTTCAGACGGCCTCTACCGCAGTGTAAGGCCGTCTGAAAAATATCCGCCCGCAGGAAAGGACATCCGAAATGCAAAACAAGCCCGCCCTACTCCTGAGCCTGATACTGGCCTGTACCGCCGCCGGTGCCGAACCGCTGAACTACAACATCGTCGAATTTGACGAAAGCGTTTCCGCCACCGTGCCGCGCGACACCATGACCGCCTCCTTCGTCATCCGTGCCGAAGGCCGCGACCGTTCGGCGGTAAACCGCGCCTTTACTGCCAAACTCCAGTCTTTTTCCCGCCGTGCCGAAGGCAAAACCTTCGAAACCGCGCAGTTCGGCCGCACCGCCGTCCCGACCTACGAATACCGCAACAACAAACGCATCCTGACCGGCTGGCAGGAATCGGTGGAATTTTCGGTGGAAAGCAAGGATTTCGCCGCACTCAACCGCCTGATTGCCGACTCGCAGGCCGAAGCCGAAGTGCAAAACACCTCTTTCTCCCTATCCAAACAAAAACAAAAAGAAACCGTGGACGAACTGAGCCGCACCGCCCTGCACCGTTTCCAAGAACGCGCCGCCGATTTGGGCAAAGCACTGGGCTTCTCCGGCTATAAAATCGTCAAACTCCGCATCAACGAATCCGGCAGCCCGTCCGCCGTACTGGAAAAATCCCTGGCCGAAGGACGATACGCCGCCGCGCCGGAAGCACTGTCCACACCCGCCGCACCCGACCTGCCCGTTTCGCCCGGCAGCGAAGAAATCCGCGTAACCGTGAGCGGTTCGATACAAATGTAACCGAACCGCACAGGCCGTCTGAAAAGCCGCCCGGCACTTTTTCAGACGGCCTCAGATATATGCGACAGCACAAAGGAACAGCATGAGCCGCGAATCCGCCGTTACCACCAACAGCCTGATCGAACAACTGGTCTCCCGCGCCTCCGGTGCGGAGGCCGGTTCGGGCAACCGCATCGAAATCCTGCTCGACAGTACGGAAAACTTCCCCGCCTGGGAAGCGGCCATGCTGGCGGCCGAAGAGAGCATCTGCATCGAAATGTACATCTTTGCCGACAACGCCTTCGGCCGCCGCGTCCGCGACATCCTGTTGGAAAAACTGTCGCAGGGCGTAACCGTCGTCTTGGCTTACGACTGGCTGGGCTGCCTGCCCGCACACCTTACCGGCTTTTTCCGCCCCCTGCGCGAAGCAGGCGCGCACATCACGGCCTACAACCCGCCCGGCCTCTCGCTCGGACTCGGCATGGTCTCACGCAACCACCGCAAATCCATCATCATCGACGAGCAGACCGCCTTCGTCGGCGGCTTATGCATCTCTTCGGCCTGGGAAGGCGACCCGAACCGCGGCATCGCCCCGTGGCGCGACACCGGCCTGCGCATCGACGGCCCAGCGGTGCACGACATCATGGCCGCCTTTGCCGACACCTTGGCCTCTCAGGGAAAATCCCTGCCCGCCACGCTGAAAAACTACGAACGCGGCACACTTGACCCCTGCGGCGACATTCAGGCCCGCGTGCTGGCCACCACACCCGACAACACCAACACCGTAAGGCTGGATTTGAACCTTATCGGACTGGCGCGGGACAACCTGTGGATTACCGATGCCTACTTCATGCCCACCCGCATGTACACGCAGGCACTGATAAACGCCGCAGCCGCCGGCGTGGACGTGCGGATACTCGTCCCGCGCACCTCCGACATCAAATGGATAGGCACCGTGTCGCGCACGCAATACCGCCAGCTGCTGGATGCGGGCGTGCGCGTGTTCGAGTGGGACGGCACCATGCTGCACGCCAAATCCGCCCTCATCGACGGCACATGGGCGCGGGTCGGCAGCACCAACCTGAACCTGTCGAGCTGGTATGCCAACCGCGAACTGGACATCTCCATCGAAGATTCCGACACCGTGGCCGAACTGGAAAAAATCTTTTTGGACGATTTGCAACACGCCACCGAAGTCGTGCTCGACGAACAATCCCACACGCAACTGCTGCGGCGGCGCGCCCGCACATGGAAGCGGCCGTATCGTCGTGGCCGCGTAAACGGCATGGTGCGGCAGGCACTGCAGCTGGCCGCCATGCTGGACGATCAACTCGGCAAAATCCGTCCCGTCGCACCCTCCGAGGCATGGGCGCAACTGAGTATCGGGGCGGCATTCCTGCTCGCCGCAGTGTTGCTGTGGCTGCTGCCGCAATTGGTCGTGTGGCCGCTGCTGTTCCTGCTGGCCGCCGCAGGCATCGGCGCCGTGGTTCAAGCCGCCCGCCGCCTATACCGTCTGCCTAAAAAATAAACCGATTATCCGTAAGCTTGTGTAAAAAAATCCTGTTCGATTACCATGCCGCACATTCCTTCCCACAATTCAAATCAAAACAACAGCCGTCAGGCAACCATAGGAGAGTGCAAATGAAAGTCAGCGTTTTCGTTATCGCCGCAGCCGTTTTCGGCGGCATGTATTTTGTCAAAAACCATGTCGATACTTCGGCCTTCAACAAAGACCATTTGTTGAAACCCACCGTGCAGTCTGCACAACGCTAATTCGGCAAGATATGAAAAACCGCCCTTTCGGGCGGTTTTCTTTTTTTCAGACGGCCTCCATCCTTATCCTCATCCTCGGTATTCCAATACGAAACGCGCACCCGCATCCTGTGCCAGCAGCTCGGTCAGAACCGGCAGGCTGTCGCGCAACTGTTCCGCCAGCAGGTAAGGCGGGTTGATGACGAACATGCCGCTGCCGTGCATACCGAAGCCGTCTCGGGCGGGCTGTTTGACGTACAGCTCTGCCTGCACGAAATTGTCGGGCGAAAGCTTTTGCAGTTGTTCGGGCAGTTTGCGGCTCTCCTCGCGGCTCAGGCAGGGATACCAAACGAGATAGCAGCCCTGTTCGAAACGTTTGCGCGCTTCTTTCAGTGTGTGGGCGACGCGGGCGTAATCTTGCTTTTGTTCGTACGGCGGGTCGATTAAGACCACGGCGCGGCGGGTCGGCGGCGGCAGCAGGGCAATCAGGCCTTGGAAGCCGTCTTCCTGCCTGATGATGCCGCGCCGTTTCAAGCCCGCCGTTTCCATATTGTTTTGCAGATGCCGGTAATCCGCCGGATGCAGTTCGAACAGGCGCAATTTGTCGGTTTCGCGCGTTTCTGCCTGCGCCAGCCACGGCGAGCCGCAATACAGGCCGGCCTGCGGCAGCATGGCCTGCAGGCGTGCGCGGAAGGCCGAAAGCGTGTCGGGCAGTTTTTCCGCCGCCGTCAGGCGGGCGATGCCGTCGCGGTATTCGCCCACTTTTTGCGCTTCGCCGCCCGACAGGTCGTACAAACCCGCACCGGCGTGGGTGTCGATGTACCAATAGGGTTTGTCTTTGCGGTTGAAGTAATCCAACACCAGCCAAAGGACAAAATGTTTGAGCATGTCGGCATGGTTGCCGGCGTGAAAGGCGTGTCGGTAGCTGAGCATGGCGAAAAGGCCGTCTGAAAAAAGAAACGCGCATTTTACGGGATTGCGCTGCAAAAGATAAGGCGGGATAGGCTTTTAGGGGGAAGTGCTATAAAATGCACGGCTTTGATTTATTTTGTTTAGCACACTTTTCAGACGGCCTTTCCTGTCCGAATCAGGCCGTCTGAAAACCGTTTTGAAAGACCACAATGAAAACCTCCGAACTACGCCAAAAATTCCTAAAATTCTTCGAATCCAAAGGCCACACCATCGTCCGCTCTTCCAGCCTCGTGCCGCACGACGACCCGACGCTGCTGTTTACCAACGCCGGTATGAACCAGTTTAAAGACGTGTTCCTCGGCTTCGACAAACGCGCCTACAACCGCGCTACCACCGCGCAAAAATGCGTACGCGCCGGCGGCAAGCACAACGACTTGGAAAACGTAGGCTACACCGCCCGCCACCACACCTTCTTTGAAATGATGGGCAACTTCTCCTTCGGCGACTACTTCAAACGCGACGCCAT
>CAMURX010000147.1 GCA_947097615.1 uncultured Neisseria sp.
GCCGAGCCACTGTATTACTACGTCCAAGCAGGCAAAGTCGGCGTAAAAACCGCATCGGGGCGCATTGTGATTACACCCAAACCCATGTTTGCGCCGCTTGTGGAAAATTTCGCCGAGCAAAAAACACCTATCCGCGACCACACCATAGAACTCTGCTATTCCGAGCAGCACAAAGAAGACCGCAAAGGCACACTCGCCACCGATGCGGGCGATGTGTACAGCCGCAGCGGGCAATATCTCTACTCGCCGCTACTCTACGACAACAGCTGCGACTACTGGCAGGAAGGCATGCGCCGCTATGTGGAAAACGGGCGCGTCGGCTTTGTGCGCCGCGACGGCAGCCGCGCCACACCCGCGCAGTGGGATTTCGCCACCCCGTTTGAACACGGCTACGCCACCGTGTATCGCGGCGGCTGGCAAAAAGCATGGACAGACGACGAACATTGGACAATCGCCCCCGCCGCGCCCGATGCTGTCAGCGAAATCATCAACCAGCGCGGCGAAGCGGTAACAGGAAGTAGCCTGAAAACAGCGGCAGACGACGTGAAAATCGGCGGCAAATACTACCCCAACCCCTTTGCCTACACGTCCGCCGAGCAGCGCATCGCAGACTACTTCAACCAACAGCCCGTGTTGCAGGCATTGTCCCGCTATTATGTTGATTCGCCAGAAGATGCCGCCAAACTGGCACTGAAATTTGAAATCGTGGAACGCCCCTCTGCCGCCCTGTCTTACTATGTGCTGCGAGGCTTTGACCCCAACAGCGATGCCAACGACGATGCTTTCTTTCTGGTCAGCGCAGACGGCAGACAGCGTTTCGCCGTCAACGGCTACGACGCGCTTTCGCTCGGCAATCATGTTAAGAAAACCCCGCTGCGCCGCTGGGTGCGCGGCAAACTACTTCAAGCACGCGACTATCTGCGCCGACACCCCGGCAAACCGCACCAGTTTGATGTGAACCGATATTTGCGGCAATGGCGGTAGAGGTTGCCGACAATCAAATTTTGAAGCGGATTTTGTGTCATAAAACGGCAGAGGCCGTCTGAAACCCTTTTCCCGGTTTCAGACGGCCTTTGTCTGCCGCAGCCTTATTTGGATTTGTCGAGCAGCGCCACCAGCACGGCTTTGACGGTGTGCATGCGGTTTTCCGCTTGGTCGAAGACGATGCTGGCCTGGCTCTCGAACACTTCTTCCGTCACTTCCACGCCGTCGATGCCAAAGGTTTCGTAAATCCATTCGCCGACTTTGGTGTCGCGGTTGTGGAAGGCGGGCAGGCAGTGCATGAATTTCACCTGCGGGTTGCCCGAGGCGGCCATCAGTTCGGAGGTGACGCGGTAGCCGCGCAGCAGGTCTATGCGCTCCTGCCACATTTCTTTCGGCTCGCCCATGCTCACCCACACGTCGGTGTGGACGAAATCGGTGCCTGCAACGGCTTCTTGCGGGTCTTCCGTCAGCAGCAGGCGAGCGCCGCTTTGTTCTGCCAGCGCGTGCGCCTGCCGGATCACGTTTTCAGACGGCCACAGGGTTTTCGGCGCGCCGATGCGTACGTCCATGCCCATCAGCGCGCCGCAGAGCAGCAGGGAATTGCCCATGTTGTAGCGTGCGTCGCCGACGTAGGCATAGGCCGTTTCCCGCAGCGGTTTGGCAGAGTGTTCGCGCATGGTGAGCAGGTCGGCAAGGATTTGCGTGGGGTGGAATTCGTCGGTGAGGCCGTTGAACACGGGCACGCCCGCGTAGCGCGCCAGCTCTTCGGCGACGTTTTGGCCGTAGCCTCGGTATTCGATGCCGTCGAACATGCGGCCGAGGACGCGGGCGGTGTCGCGGATGCTTTCTTTGTGACCGATCTGGCTGCCGCCCGGTTCGAGATAGGTAACGCCCGCGCCCTGGTCGCGTGCCGCCACTTCAAAGGCGCAGCGGGTGCGGGTGGAGGTTTTTTCAAAAATCAGGGCGATGTTTTTGCCGCGCAGCCGCTGTTCTTCGCGTCCGGCTTTTTTGGCGGCTTTCAGTTCGGCGGCCAAGTCCAGCAGGGCGTGGACTTCATCGGCGGTGTAGTCGGTGAGTTTGAGGAAGTGTTGTTGTTGCAGTTTCATATTGTCTCCTTTTGGTGGTTTTGGCTGTACTTTCAGACGGCCTCTGGCCATAAAAGGCCGTCTGAAAGCCTATTTGATGGCAACGGGAATGTCTTCCGCCGCGATGCCGTTTTGGCGTTTTTCGTAGCGCTCGAAACCTATGCTCCGCGTGTCTTCCTGCCAAACGAGTTTGCGCGACGGAGTGGAATGCGCGGCCAGCGTTTCGGCCAGCGCGGCGCGGCGGCGTTCGGCAGGCAGGCGGTGGAGGGCGAGGGCGGCTTGGAAGGCGCGCTGCTGCATGGCGGTGTCCTGCATGCGGCGGGCGTAGGTTGAAAAGTCGGGTGTGCCGATGTCGGCGAGGATGCAGCCCTGCGCGTCGGCCAGACACGCCCATTTTTCTTTGACGCCGCCGTGTGTTGGCGCAGGCCATGCCAATGCCCGATCCTGCGCCAAAGTGTCAGCGGCAGCGGGGCGGCAGGCGGGCGCGTAGTAGCCCGCGCTGCGGGCGGTGGCGTGGGCGGCGTTGAAGGTGGGCACGGGCATCAGGATTTTGCGCCAACCGGTTTTGCCATCGTCGGCCAAATCGGTTTCGGACAGATTGGTTGCGGTGGACAGGGAAGCCGACAGCGGCGATTTTTCCATTAGATGGTAAAGATTGGCGAGGGAGCGGAATTCGTCGCGCACGGCGGGACAGATACTCTGCTGCTGCGCGTCGGGCACGGCGAACACGCCGTCGCATTCCTGCGGCAGACGGTTTGCCCAATCGGGCTGTTCTGCCAGCATGGCGGCGGCCAGGCCGGTGTTTTGGCGGATCAGGGCAGCGCCTATCATCGGGAACAGCAGGCCGGGGCGGCCTGTGAGCAGGGCGCGGCCGGTGCGGATGCCGCGGCAGGTTTGGGTGATGGCTTCGCCGTTGCGGTCTTCCGTCCAGTCGAGGGCGGCGGCGGGCGCGGTGTGAAAGAGATGCTGCATCGGCGGCAGGGGGATAGTGCCCAAATTGTCTTCGTCGTTCGGCCAGCCGCGTCGGGCGAAGGTGTCGTAGTCGGACAGGCGGCCGATGTTGCCGATCAGGGCGGCGTATTTGCGCACGGCTTCGCGGTATTGCGCCGTGTTCTCGCGCACGGCAGCCAGGCATTCGCGGCCGCTGTTGCCGCATTTGAGTTCGCCGTTTTCGGGTTGGGGCAGGGCGCGGTCGGCCAGGGTGGATAGGGCTCCGTGTTTTTGCACCGCCGCGCCGTGTTCTTTCATCAGGGCGGCGCGTTCGGCGTCGTTTTCGGTTTGGTAGGCGAGCAGCCACAGGGCGTCGATGCCGTTTTTCCCCTGCGTTTCCGGCTCTGCTGCAAGCAGGGACAAATCCGCCTGCGCGGCGGCGGTTTCCTGTCGGATCAGGTGCTGCGGCACGGCATACAGCAACACGGCGGCGGCAACGGTTAAAAGCAGCAGGAAAAAGAGGAGTTTTTTCATCGTCAAAAGCCGTCTGAAAACGAAAATGGACAGGCGGCATTGTAGCGCAGAACGCGGCCTTTACCGTTTTTTTCATTTCGCGGCGTGAGATCGTTCCGCCGACGCGGGAGTGGCGTTTCCGAAAGGGTTGCGGGCAGGCCGCTGTATAGGAAAAGGCCGTCTGAAAATCCGTTTTCGGGTTTTCAGACGGCCTCTTGCGCTCTGCGGACGAAGCTCTTAGAACTCCAATTCGGCTTTCAGCCAGTAGGTGCGCGGCAGGCCGACGACGGCGAAGCTGCGGTCGAAGCGGCCGCGCTGGATCTGCCAGTAGTTTTTGTTGAACAGGTTTTCCACGGCGGTGCCGACGGTGAGCGTGTTGCCGCCGAATTTGGTTTTATAGCGCGCGCCGACGTCGACCAGCGTGTAGCCGGGCAGTTTGTATTTCTGCTCGGCATCCTGATAGGACTTGCCGTAGTGCTGCACGTTGGCGTTGAGCGTCAGGCCTTTGGCAAACGGGGTGTCCCATTCCACGCCCGCTTTGGCAATGAATTTCGGGCTGGTGACCTGGTGGCCTTTGCGGACGATGTTGTCGTCCCATTTGGGGAAGTCGATCAGGTCGGAGCGGATGAAGCTCATGCCGATACTCGGGCGCAGGGTTTTGCCCAGCAGGTTGGCGTAGGCGTTGAGTTCCAGGCCGCGGTAACGCTCTTTGCCGTGTTCCTCGCCGGCTTTGGCCAAGCCTGCCGCGTTGAGGCGGGCGTAATCCGTGCCGCTTGTCGTGTTGCCGCGCCAGTAGCCCGGGCGGGTGATTTGGTAAATGTTGGCGGAGGTGACGATGTCGCCCCAGTTTTTGCGCACGCCCAGTTCGATTTGTTTGCTGACGCGGGGTTTGGAGGCGTTGCCTTCTTCATCCACTTCGCCCGGTTCGAGGTCTTCCATGTAGTTGCCGTACACCACGAAATCCGGCGAGGGCACCCACGAAGCCGCCAGCATCGGACCGAAGCGTTTTTTGCTGTTTTTGTCGCCGGTACGGTAGTCGTCCTGTTTCACCCACTGGTAGCGTCCGCCCAAAGTCAGACGGATGG
>CAMURX010000148.1 GCA_947097615.1 uncultured Neisseria sp.
CGGCCACGGTTTTGGTGTTGGTCATGATGTTGTCGAAGCGGTGGGCGTTCATTTTTTCCCATACTTTGACTAGGTCGCGGTCGGCGCCCTGCATCAGGCCGTCCATCATTTCCACCACATCAAGGCGGGCGCCCAGCGTGCTGTACACGGTACCCATTTCGAGGCCGATGATGCCGCCGCCGATAATCAGCATTTTTTGCGGCACTTGGCGCAGTTCGAGCGCACCGGTGGAATCGACGATGCGCGGGTCTTGCGGGATAAACGGCAGGTTCACCACGCGGCTGCCCACGGCAATGATGGCGTTTTTGAAAGCGATGGTTTTCTTGGCGCCGGTTTCGGTAAGCGCGCCGTCGTATTGGCTACCTTCGGTCAGCTTCACTTCCAGATGGTTCGCGCCGACAAATTCGCCTTTACCCTGAATCAGATCAACTTTGCGCGCTTTGGCCATACCGGCCAGACCGCCGGTGAGTTTGCCGATGACTTTTTCTTTGTAGCCGCGCAGCATGTCGATGTCGATTTCCGGCGCGGGGTATTTGATGCCGTTGGCGGCGAGGTGTTTCACTTCGTCAATTACTGCCGCATTGTGCAGCAAGGCTTTGGACGGGATACAGCCTACGTTCAGGCACACGCCGCCGAGGGTTTTGTACTGCTCGACGATGGCGACTTTCAAGCCTTCGTCGGCTGCGGCAAACGCGGCGGAATAGCCGCCCGGGCCACCGCCCAGTACCACTACGTCGTATTCGGCATCCGCATTGCCGCTGAACGATGCGGCTTGCGGAGCAGGCGTTGCGGCTTTCGGGGCTTCAGGCTGCGCGGCGGGCGCAGGAGCGGCTGCGGCTTTGGGTGCTTCAGCGGCAGCGCCTTCGGCTTCGATCACGGCAATCAGGCCGCCTTCGGAGATTTTGTCGCCCACTTTGACTTTCACTTCTTTCACCACGCCGGCGGCTTCGGCCGGTACGTCCATGGTGGCTTTGTCGGTTTCCAAAGTAATCAGGGTGTCGTCGATGGCAACCGTATCGCCGGCTTTGATTTCCACGGCGATGATGTCCACGTTTTCATGTCCGCCGATGTCGGGGACTTTTAATTCGATTAAGCTCATGTTTATTTAACCTTTCTGCTGATGCAAGAGCAAGTTTGTGTTCCGTCGGGATGCAGCATGCGCGTTTCAGACGGCATCATGCTGCAAAACCTTATTTTCGGTTTTCAGACGGCCTTTCCTACCGGGGAGGCCGTCTGAAAACGCTTTACAGCGTAATGCGGCGGAAGTCCTGCAACAGTTTGGCGAGGAACACGGTGAAGCGCATACCGGCGGCGCCGTCGATGACGCGGTGGTCGAAGGAGAGCGACAGCGGGCACATCAGGCGCGGCTCGAAGGATGAGCCGTTCCAAACCGGTTTCATCTGCGATTTGCACACGCCCAAGATGGCGACTTCGGGGGCGTTCACAATCGGGGTGAAGCCGGTGCCGCCGATGCCGCCGAGGCTGGAAATGGTGAAGCACGCGCCCTGCATTTCCTGCGGTTTGAGCTTGCCTTCGCGGGCTTTTTTGCTCAACTCGGTCAGCTCTTGGCTGATTTCTTTCAGGCCTTTTTTGTCCACATCTTTAATTACCGGTACAACCAGGCCGTTGGGCGTGTCGGCGGCAAAGCCGATGTGGAAGTATTTTTTCAGCACCAGATTATCGCCGTCGAGCGAGGAATTGAACTCGGGGAAGGCTTTGAGCGCGGCCACGGAAGCCTTGATGATAAAGGCCAGCGGCGAGAGTTTCACGCCTTCGCGCTCCCACTCTTTGTTGAGCTGTTTGCGGAATTCTTCCAGTTCGGTCATATCGGCTTCGTCGTGAACGGTAACATGCGGGATCACCACCCAGTTGCGCGACAGGTTTTGGCCGGAGATTTTTTTGATGCGGGAGAGTTCTTTGACTTCGATTTCGCCGAACTTGGCAAAATCCACTTTCGGCCACGGCAGCAGATCCAAGCCGCCACCCAAAGATGCGCCGGCGGCAGCCGGTTTGGCCGCGCCGCCCTGCATGGCGGATTTGACGAAGGCTTTGATGTCGTCTTTGGTGATGCGGCCTTTGGCACCGCTGCCTTTGACCAGACTCAGATCGACGCCCAACTCGCGCGCCAGTTTGCGGGCTGAGGGGCCGGCGTGGGCCTTGGCGAAACCGGCTTCGTTGACGGGGGTGCTGCCGAAGGCCGCCACAGGTGCGGACGCGGCAGCAGGGGCGGAAACAGGCGCGGGAGCTGCGGCAGGAGCAGGCGCAGTGGCTTTCGGTGCTTCGGAGGCCGTCTGAACGGGGGCGGCGGCAGCAGAGCCTGCGGTTTCCACTTCGATGATGGCTGTGCCTTCGGATACTTTGTCGCCTACTTTCAGGTAAACGGCTTTCACGACACCGGCGGCGGTGGAAGGTACGTCCATCGTTGCTTTGTCGGTTTCCAATGTAATCAGTGTGTCGTCTTCGGCCACGGTGTCGCCGACTTTGATTTCCACGGCAATCACGTCCACATCGCTGTGGCCGCCGATGTCGGGCACGTTGACTTTGACGGTTGCGCCGCCCGCAGCGGGTGCGGGAGCGGCAGCAGGAGCGGCTTGCGCCGCCGGAGCTTGTGCGGGCGCAGGGGCTGCGTCTGCGGCAGCCGCGTCAGTTTCGACGGTCAGAATCACGCCGCCTTCGGAGATTTTGTCGCCCACTTTGACGCGCACTTCTTTCACCACGCCTGCAGCATCGGCCGGTACGTCCATGGTGGCTTTGTCGGTTTCCAGGGTAATCAGGGTGTCGTCCACGGCGATGGTGTCGCCTGCTTTGACTTCGACGGCGATGATGTCCACGTTTTCGTGGCCGCCAATATCGGGTACTTTGATTTCTACGATGCTCATCGAGCGTTCCTTTTTTCTTGGTGATGCCGTCTGAAAAGGCTTTCAGACGGCCTGTTGTTCTACGGGATGTTTCATCCCGAAACCGTGTTCCGCTGCGGTGTTTCAGACGGCCTCACTGTATGGAGGCCGTCTGAAAGCAGCCGTTTAGCGTTTCCAGCTGGGCGCTGTGTCGGTTTTGATGCCGTATTTCTCAATCGCCTGCTGTACGGTTTCTTTGCCGATTTTGCCTTGGTCGGCCAGTGCGCTCAGGGCAGTAACGGCTACGTTGTAGCGGTCTACCTCGAAGAAGGAGCGCAGGTTGGCGCGGCTATCGGAGCGGCCGAAACCGTCGGTGCCCAGGACGTGGTAGTCGTTGGGGATGTAGGCGCGGATGCGGTCGGCGAAGCTGCGCACGTAGTCGGTGGCGGCAACTACCGGGCCTTCGCGGCCTTGCAGCTGGGCGGTTACGAAGGGAACTTTCTGCTCGCCCATCGGGTGCAGGCGGTTGTGGCGTTCGACTTCGATGGCGTCGCGGTGCAGCAGGTTGAAAGACGGGCAGGACCAGATGTCTGCTTCGACGCCGAAGTCGTTTTTCAGCAGCTCGGCGGCGGCAATCACTTCCTGCAGGATGGTACCGGAGCCCATCAGCTGTACGCGTTTGTCGCCTTTGCCGCCTTCGCGCAGCAGGTACATGCCTTTGAGAATCTGCTCTTCGATGCCTTCGCGCTGCGGCAGGGCGGGATGGGTGTAGTTTTCGTTCATCAGGGTGATATAGAAGAAGACGTCTTCGTTATCGACGTACATTCTCTGCAAACCGCTGTGGACGATTACGGCCACTTCGTAAGAGAAAGTGGGATCGTAGCTGACGCAGTTGGGAATCAGGTCGGCCTGAATCTGGCTGTGGCCGTCTTCGTGTTGCAGGCCTTCGCCGTTGAGCGTGGTACGGCCTGCGGTGCCGCCCAAGAGGAAGCCGCGCGCGTGCATGTCGCCCGCTGCCCAGGCCAAGTCGCCGACGCGCTGGAAGCCGAACATGGAGTAGTAGATGTAGAAGGGAATCATGGCGAAGCGGTTGTTGGCGTAGCTGCTGGCGGCGGCAATCCAGTCGGCCATCGCGCCCGGTTCGTTGATGCCTTCCTGCAGGATTTGGCCGTCAACCGATTCTTTGTAGAACATCAGCTGGTCTTTGTCCTGCGGGGTGTACTGCTGGCCTTTGGGGTTCCAGATGCCGTATTGGCGGAACATGCCTTCCATGCCGAAGGTGCGGCTTTCGTCGGGAACGATGGGAACGATGCGCCGACCGATCTGTTTGTCTTTCAACAGGGTGGCAAGGATGCGCACGAAGGCCATGGTGGTGGAGAATTCGCGGTCACCGCTCGATTGCAGTTGGGCGTCGAAGTCGCTCAAGGCGGGAATCGGCAGGGCTTCGTTGTTGGGGTTGCGCTGGGGCAGGTAGCCGCCCAGGGCGTTGCGGCGCTCGCGCAGGTATTTCATTTCTTCGCTGTCTTCGGGGAAGCGGAAGTAGGGCAGATCGCCGCTGTCAATCTGCTCATCGGTTACCGGAATGCCGAAGCGGTCGCGGAACTGTTTGAGCGATTTGACGTCCATTTTTTTCGCCTGGTGGGCGATGTTCTGACCTTCGCCGGACGCGCCCATGCCGTAGCCTTTGATGGTTTTGGCCAGGATGACGGTGGGGCGGCCGCCGGCGTTGTTCAC
>CAMURX010000149.1 GCA_947097615.1 uncultured Neisseria sp.
CGGCGGCGAAGTAGGGCACGTCGGCGACGCTGCCGACGCGCAGGCCTTTGTATTCGACGGGCGATCCTTTGCCCAGCCCGCGCACGGACTGTTTGAAAAAGGCGGTGTAGTAGAGGGCGCGTTCGCCCGGCAGGCTGTCGACGGCGGCGCGGTTGTCGTAGAGCGCGAAGGAGGCGCCGCCTTCTGCGGGGCGGGCGGTTTTGTCGGGGGTGTCGAAGGTGATGGCGCCGGAAATCAGGGCGCCCAAGGGGGCGCTGTCGAGTTGGAAACCGCCGCCGTTGGATTGGATGCGGATGCCGCTGTCGAGCCAGAAGCGGCTGCTGCTGTTGATGAGGCTGTCGTTGGGATGGCCGATGAAAACGGTGTAGTCGCTGCTTCTGCGCTGCGGGTCGAAGCGCACGCTTTCCACTTGGCCGATGGGCAGGCTGCCGTAAACGACGGGCGCGCCGATGTCGAGCATTTTGCTGCTGCTGCCGGAGAGTTTGAGGCGCAGGCCGTCTTGTCCGAGGGCGGCGACGGGCGGGATGTCGGATACGTCGAAAGTGTCGCGGTTTTCCTGCGCTTTGCCGGGGATGAAGGCGATATAGGCGCCGGAGACGAGGGTGTTGAGGCCGGAGATGCCGCTGCTGTCGATGCGCGGTTTGACCACCCAAAACTGGGTGTCGCTTTTCATCATGTCTTTCACGTCGGCGTTAAGCTGCGCGGTCAGCTCCACGCCTTTGCCGCCTTCGCGCAGGCGGATGTTGGTGATTTTGCCGACGTTGACGCTGAGCACGCGCACGACGGTGTTGTTGACTTCGATGCCTTCGGCGCTGTCGAGGTAGAGGGTGATTTTCGGGCCGGTGTTGCGGATGTGGTCGAACAGCAGCCAGCCGCCCACGAGAAAGGCGGCTAGCGGCACAATCCAGATCAGGGAGGCGGCGGCGTTGGTTTTGCGCACGCGCGAGGGGACGGGGGTGGGGCGGTCTTGGGACATGGGGCTGCTGTGTGTGTAAAAAGGCGGCAATTATGCCGTTTCGCTGTGGGCATGGCAACGGAAAAGGCCGTCTGAAAGCCCTTTGGCGTTTCAGGTGGCCTTTTTTCACTTCGTTGAAGCTGCGCTTTCAGAAACGTCATTCCCGCGAAGGCGGGAACGGCCTCTGTGTGCATTGAGGCCGTCTGAACAGTCCTAAAATTTGTAGGTGTACTGCAAGCCCAGAATGTCGGCGTGGTTTTTGAAGGAGGCGGAGGCGCGGCCTTTGCTGTCGACGTCGTATCCGGAGGCGGCGGCCGCTTGGAAGCGGGTGTCGTTGATGTGGATGTGGCTGTAGGCGATGTCGAAGACGTGGCGCTTTTTGTGGGTGTATTTAACGCCGGCGGAATACCAGATGCGGTTACCGTCGGGCAGGGTGTTGAGGCGGCTTTGCGCGTCGCGCACAGGGCTTTGGTCGAAGGCGAGGCCGGCACGCAGTTGCAGGGGTTCGCTGTATTGGTAGGCGCCGCCGAGGGCGAGTTTGTAGGTGTTGCGCCAGTTGGGGGTGATGACGGTGCGGTCGGAGCGGCCGTTGACGGCGGCTTTGCTGTTTTCAAAGATGAGTTCGGCGCGGTTGAAGCGGCTGTGGCGCGTCCAGGTCAGGTCGGCGAAGAGTTTGGTTTTTGCTGTGGCTTGGTACATGCCGTGCACGGACAGGGATTCGGGGGTGACGATTTTGACGTGCGCTTTTTCGTGCGGTTTGTAACCGGAAACGGTGCTGATGAGGGCATCGTAGGCGTTTTTGCCGCCGAGCAGGGGGCTGGGGGCGGTGACGGCGGCGCCGTCGGGCGTCCAGTCGGCCGTGCCTTTGATGTCGTGGCTGATTTTGGAGCGGTAGTTGAGGCCGACGCGGGTTCGGTCGTCGATGTCCCACAGCCAGCCGAGCTGGTAGCCGAAGCCCCAGTCTTTGCCTTTGACTTCGGCGTGGCCGTCTGAAAGGCCGTTGTGTGCGCCGAGGCGGCCGGAGGCGTTCCAGTCGGCGTATTTGCGCAGCTCTGCGGTGGAATATTGGGCGATCAGGCCGACGGCGGCGGCGTGGCGGTCGTTGATTTTGTAGGCGGCGACGGGTTCGATGGCAACGGTGGTGAGGCCGAGTTGGTTGAGGTTGTGGCGCAGGACGGAGTTTTTCTGATATTCGGTGGAGGAAGCGAAGGGAATGTAGACGCCCAGGCCGAGTGTCAGGTTGTCGTTTGCCCGGTATGCGCCGTAGAGGTGGGGCGCGGGCACGATGTCTTTGGTAATTTTGCCGGAGGTTTCGCCGCGCACGCTGCCGCCGCGGAAATATTCGGCTTCGGCGTCGCCGTAGGCGATGTGCGGGGCGACGATGTTGAGGGCGGCGGTGACTTCGCTGCCGTCGAGTTTGGCGAGACCGGCGGGGTTGTAGAAGATGGTGGTGGCGTCGGCGGCTTCGGCTGCGGCGGCGTTGGCGGTGCTTTGGGCGGTGACGGACTGGGTGCCGAAGTGGTAGCCGGAGGCTTGGGCTTGGGCGGAGAGGGCGGCGGCGGTGAGGAGGGCGGTAATGCGGAGGCGGTTGGCAGTTTGGTTCATGTGTTGTTTTAACGCAGTTTAAAGTAAAGGCTCGAATTTTAACAAAATAACGTGTGGTGTAAACTTTTTTCTGTGTTTTGCGATTTAATGCGGATTTCAGACGGCCTGAAAGGAGGTCGTCTGAAAGGGTTTATAACCAAAGGCCATAAGGCTGCGGCAAACGGTTCTTTCCCTTTTCAGACGGCCTCTGGCATAAATCCGCCTTCTGAAAAAAACATCAAAGGAAACCCCATGCCGAAAAAATCATTTGCCGCCTTGATTGCCGCCGCCGCGCTCTCCGCCTGTGCGCCCGACAATGCGGCGCAAAACGCCGCTTCCGCAGGCGGCGCGGAGCAGGAGACGAAGCTGTTGAACGTTTCTTACGACGTTGCCCGCGATTTTTACAAGGATTTCAATCCGCTGTTTGTCGAAGAATACAAAAAGCGCCACGACGGCGCGGCGGTATCGGTGCAGCAGTCGCACGGCGGCTCGAGCAAGCAGGCGCTGGCCGTTGCCAACGGTTTGCAGGCCGATGTGGTGACGATGAACCAGGCTTCCGACATCGATCTGCTGGTGAAAAAAGGTTTGGTGAAGGCCGACTGGCAGAAGGCGTTTCCCAATAACGCCGTGCCCTTCACCAGCACGACCGTGTTTCTCGTACGCAAAGGCAACCCCAAGCAGATTAAGGACTGGGGCGACTTGGCAGGGGAGGGCGTGAAACTGGTGATCGCCAATCCGAAGGTAACGGGCAACGGCCGCTACACCTTTCTCGGCGCATACGGCTACGGCCTGAAAACCAACGGCGGCGACGATGCGAAGGCGCGCGGTTATGTGAAAAAAATGCTCGCCAATGTGGAGGTGTTTGAAAACGGCGGCCGCGCGGCCACCACCACGTTTATGCAGCGCAATATCGGCGACGTGTTGGTGACGTTTGAAAACGAGGCCAATCTGTCGGCCAAGCAGTTTGGCAGGGGCGAAGTGGAAATCGTCTATCCGAAATACTCGATACGCATGGACAGCCCGGTGGCCGTGGTGGACAGCGTGGCCGACAAACGCGGCACGCGCGCCGCAGCAACGGAATATCTGAATTATCTGTGGAGCAAACCGGCGCAGGAGTTGGGTGCGAAACTCTATCTGCGCCCCGCCGACCCGCAGGTGCTCGCCGCCCATGCCGCCGAGCTGCCGCCGCTGGAAACCTTTAATCCCAACGAGGTGTTCGGCTCGTGGGACGAAATCATGCCGAAATACTTTGCCGACGGCGGCGTGTTCGACCAGCTCGGTACGCGCAAATAGGCAGGAAAAAATCAAAAAAGGCCGTCTGAACGTTTCAGACGGCCTGATGTTTTACTGGGACTTCCATCCGTGCCGCCGATGCGCGGAGCAGGGATGGGTACGGGCTTTGTGAAAAACAAAAAACGCCGCAGCGGCAGGGCGCGGCGGCGTTTTTGTTTTTCAGACGGCCTTAACCGTGCAGGGCGCGTTTGTCGGCGGCCAGGCAGGCTTCGTGCACCACTTCCGACAGGGTCGGGTGGGCATGGATGATGCGGGCAAGGTCTTCGCTGCTGGCGGAGAACTCGAGTCCGACCACGCCTTCGGCGATCAGTTCGCTCACCATCGGGCCGACCATGTGCACGCCGAGGATGCGGTCGGTTTCGGCATCGGCCAGCACTTTGACCGTGCCTTTGGCTTTGCCCAAACCGAGCGCGCGGCCGTTGGCACCAAAGCCGGACGTGCCTTTTTTGTATTTGACGCCTTCGGCTTTAAGCTGCTCTTCGGTTTTGCCGACCCAGGCGATTTCGGGGTCGGTGTAAATCACGAAGGGCACGCTGTTGAAGTCGATATGCGGTTTCTGGCCGGCGATGCGCTCGGCCACGGCCACGCCTTCGTCGCTGGCTTTGTGCGCCAGCATCGGGCCGCGCACCACGTCGCCGATCGCCCAGACGTTGGGCAGGTTGGTGCGGCAGTCGCCGTCCAC
>CAMURX010000150.1 GCA_947097615.1 uncultured Neisseria sp.
TGAGCGCGACATTGAGCAGCGTGTCGTTGAGATAACCGAAAAACGCGCCGATAAATAATGTGGCAACGATGGTTTTGGCGGGGAAGTCGGGGTGGTCGGCAAGGTATTCGGCGTCGGTTTGTCGGCCGTCTGAATCTGAAACGTGCATGGCGGTTGACTAAGAATTTGAAAAGGCGGGGATTTTAACATGGGGAGAAGGATGGCTGACTCACCCCGCCGATACCGCATTTTCAGACGGCCTCCGTTCACAACCTACGTTTGGGCAGCGGGTAGTTTAACCGACGGTTATATGGGGGAAGGCCGTCTGAAACCCTGTTTCGGGTTTCAGACGGCCTTCGGTTTTTCCGCTGCCGTTGTCGGCAATGCTCTGCCTGCGGCGGCGCGTTTTATTTTTTGCTCAGTGTCAGCCCCGTCCAGCCGAAGAGGAGGGTGAGCGCGAGGCTGAGGTAGCAGAAGAAGGCGTAGGGCAGGTAGTCGAGGACGGGCACGCCGAGGGCTTGGGCGATGAAGACGCCGCAGACGCTCCACGGCACGAGGGGGTTGATAACGGTGCCCGCGTCTTCCAGCGTGCGCGACAGGTTGCGCGGGTGCAGGCCGAGTTTGTCGTAAACGGGTTTGAAGGTTTCGCCCGCCAGCAGGATGCTCAGGTATTGTTCGCCGATCAGGACGTTGACGCCGACGGAGGTGGCGGCGACGCAGGCAGTGGCGCGGCCGGCGCCGGTGAGGAAGCGGCGGATGCCTTCGAGCAGGCTGGGGATGATGCCGAGGGTGAAGAGGAGGCCGCCGAGGCTCAGGCCGAGAATGACGATGGTTTGGGTGAAGAACATGCTCTCCAAGCCGCCGCGCGAGACGAGGCGGGCGATGCGGTCGAAGCCGTCGCCTTCGAGTTTGAAGCCGCCGTAGAACCAGCTGCCGAGTTTGGCGAGGTCGGGGCTGCTGTGCAGGTAGGTGAGGGCGAGGGCGGCGAGGATGGTGGCGAGCATGGCGACGATGGCGTTGACGCGGCGCACGGCAAGGACGACGAGCAGGGCGAAGGGGATGAGGGCGTAGGCGTGGACGAGGCCGGAGGCTTCGAGCTGCTGGCGGAAGATGGCGGTGCTGTTGAGGTTTTCGGCGGCGACGGCGGGCAGCAGCCAACCGGTGGCGAGGGCGGTGAGCAGCCAGGCGGGCACGGTGGTGTAGGCCATGTTTTTGATGTGTTCGAAGAGGTCGATGCCGACGATGGAGGCGGCGATGCCGGTGGTGTCGGAGAGGGGGGACATTTTGTCGCCGAAAAACGCGCCGGAGACGACGGCGCCGGCGGTCATGGCCAAATCGGCGTGGAAGGCTTCGCCCATGCCGATAAAGGCGACTCCGACGGTGGCGCAGGTGGTGAGGCTGCTGCCGATGCTGATGCCGATCAGGGAGGAGAGGACGAAGGCGGAGAGGTAGAAGTATTGCGGTGAGATAAGACCGAAGCCGTAGTACATCAGGGTGGGTATCGAGCCGGACATCATCAGGGCGCTGACCATCAGGCCGATGAAGAAGAAGAGGTAGACCGCGCCCATGCTCTGGCTGAGGGCGGCAATCATGCCGCGCTGCATGTCGTCGTATTTGAGGCCGCGCGCCAGGCCGTAGGCAACCAGGGCGGTGATGGCGGCGATGATGGTCATGTGCGGCAGCCAGCTCAGGGAGATGATGCTGTAGCCCATGGCGGCGACGAGGACGGCAGCAACGGCGGCGGCTTCTTTGCGCGGCATGTCGATCAGGGGTTTGAAGGCGAACACGGTTTGGCTCCGTTTGTTTCAGTGTGAACAGCGGCGCATTGTAGCGTATTGACGCAATGTTTACATGATTTAAAGAAAGGCCGTCTGAAAACACGGTTTGTGTTTTTTCAGACGGCCTTTCTGCGCGGCGGACGGCGTTCAGACGGCCTGCAACAGCAGGCGGACGAGGTATTCGTCTTGCGGCAGGGTGAGTTTGAGGTTGCGCGTGTCGCCTTCGACCAGCAGCGGGCGGATGCCGATGGCTTCGACGGCGGAGGCTTCGTCGGTGATGCCGCCCAAATCGGCGGCGGACAGGGCACGCTGCAATAAGGCCGTCTGAAAAAGCTGGGGGGTTTGCGCCTGCCACAGGGCGGTGCGGGAGATGGTGGCGGCGATGCGGTTGGCGTCGTCGGCGCGTTTGAGGGTGTCGGCCACGGGCACGGCGAGGATGCCGCCCTGCTCCGCCGCGCCTGCCTGTTCGATGAGGCGGCTGAGGGCGGCGGCGGGCAGGCAGCAGCGGGCGGCGTCGTGGACGAGGATGTTGTCGTCTGCCGCCGCGATGCCTTGCGAGACCAGTTCGTGAAGGCCGTTGCGCACGGTTTCGGCGCGGGTTTGCCCGCCGACGCGGAAGACACCGAGTTTGGCGGGGTTGTCGTCGGAGGCCGTCTGAAAAACGGTGTCGTCGGTGGCGAGGATGACGGCGGTGTAGTCGATTTGCGGGTGGTTTAGAAAGATGTTGACGGTGTGGCGCAACACGGTTTTGCCGTTGATTTCGACATATTGCTTGGGTTTGCCCGCGCCAAAGCGTGCGCCGACGCCGGCGGCGGGGATGAGGGCGATGTGGCGGCTCATGCGCTTTCGTCCTGCGCTTCGGCCGGGTCGGCCTCTTCCGGCTCTTCAGGTTCGGGCGGCGCTTCCTGCGCGGCTTCGGCGGCGGGCTGCCAGATGCAGCGGCCGCCGGTGGCTTGGTTGAGCTCGTCGAGGATGGCGGCGTGGGCAGCCAGTTCGCCAGCGTCGGCGGCAATGACTTTCAGACGGCCTGTACGTTCGGTTTTGGCGGCTTGCCGTGTGGCGGCGGAAGCGGCCTGTTCGTTCGGCGTTTCGCTGCTTTCGCCGACCAGGTCGAACTGTTCGCGGGTCATGGCAAGGTAGACTTCGGCGAGCAGTTCGCAGTCGATGAGTGCGCCGTGGTAGACGCGTTTGCTGCGGTCGATGTCGAGGCGGTTGCACAGGGCGTCGAGGCTGGCTTTCTGGCCGGGGTATTTTTCGCGTGCCATGGCGAGGGTGTCGGTCACTTCGCAGCCGAGTTCTTTGATGGTGGGCAAGCCCATGCGCTCGAATTCCATGTCGAGAAAGCCGACGTCGAAGCGGGCGTTGTGGATGATGAGCTCGGCACCGCGCAGGAAATCGGCGATTTGCGTGCCGACGGCGGAGAATTTGGGCGCGTTTTTTTCTTCGAGCACGTCGAGGGTGATGCCGTGCACCGCCGCTGCTTCGGCGGGGATGTCGCGGTCGGGGTGGATGTAGAGGTGGAGGGTGCTGTCGGTGAGCTGGCGTTTGCGCATTTCGATGCCGGCAAATTCGAGAATGCGGTCGCCGCGGTCGGGGTAGAGGCCGGTGGTTTCGGTGTCGAGGATGATTTGGCGTTCGCGTGCCATGCGTGTTCCTTCAAAATAAACAGGCAGCCGGTGCGGCTGCGGCCGCGCATTTTACCGCAAGGCCGCCTGTTTGGCTGTCAGGACGGCCGGAATGCCCGAAAACCGAACAAAAAAGGGATTTTCAGACAAACTTTATTCCTTTTTTTTTCAATCGGATGGAAATATATTTTATAACAACAATAATTATCGTTTGATTTTGATAGAGAGTTGGGATAATATGCGCCCCATCGAAGCAGACGGATGTTGCCGCAAGCAAGTAATGACAAGCAGGGAGGAGGAAATGTCCGAAACGATGTTCAAGCTCTTTGCCCCGGATATTTTACAGCTGCACCGGCAGATTTTTTCTTCATGGCTAGCTGTATCCCCGGCAAAAGATAAAGGCGAACCGGCCGTATTCAGTAGCGTGTACGCCCATATCGACGGCCATTATTATTTCGCTCTGCCCGAACAGTGCCCCGCCCTCGACAGGCAAAACGGTATTGTACTGATTGAAAACGAAAAGGCCGATATCCGCCTGAGCTGGGTCGGCCGCACGCGGGAAGTTTCCTGCAAAGAATGTGTTTACCGCGAAGCCTGCGCCGTATTGCAGCGGCGCTGCGGAGGAGAGGCAGACTTCGACGAAAACTGCCGTCTGTTGGAGCTTGATCCCGAACAGGGTCATTTGAGCATCAGCGGCAAATACGATTCCGCGCTGTCTCCCAATCTTCTGCAACGCGCCCTTTATCCTGCCGCCCAACGTGTTCCGGTGGCAGCCTGATGTAAAAGTTTTGGTAGTGGTTTGTGTTCCTTTTGCGCCCCTGTTCTCAGGGGCGATTTTTTTTGTACGGCTTTTTTCAGACGGCCTTATCTGTCACAATCAAGCCGTCTGAAAAAGCTTATCCGAATATGCAACTGATCAAATATTTGCAGGCGCAGGGGCTGGGCAGCCGCAAGCAGTGTCTTTGGTTGATTGAAAACGGCTGCGTCGCGGTGAACGGCGAAATTCTCAACGGCGCAAAAACCGAAATTTCGCCCGCCGAAGTCTCTTCGCTGGCGGTTGACGGCGAAGCGGCAACGGTGATCCCCCTGCCTTATTTCTATATCGTGCTCAACAAGCCCGCCGGTTA
>CAMURX010000151.1 GCA_947097615.1 uncultured Neisseria sp.
CTGAAAGGGTTGAGGCCGTCTGAAAGGGTTGAGGCCGTCTGAAAGGGTTGAGGCCGTCTGAAAAAACCTGCTTCGCAGGTTTTTTCAGACGGCCTCTTTAATGTGCGCCGCGTTCAGTAAACCAAGGGCAGGGAAACCGTTTTGTTGTCGCGGGCGGAGCGGTAGGCGGCGATGAGCAGCTCCAGCGATTTGAGGCCTTCGCGCCCGTCGGTAACCGGTTTGGCTTGGCCGCGCATCACGTCGATGACGTTTTTGTAGTAGAGCGGGTGGCCGAAGCCGTAAACCGAGGTGGTTTCGTAGTTGGCGGCTTTGACTTGTTCGTCGTAGTCGCGGCTGTCGGCGAAATTCCATTCTTGGATTTCGTTGACGGCCATGCCGCCGATGCGTACCGTGCCGGTTTCGCCCAGAATGGTAATCGAGCCTTCGAGGTTTTTCGGGTAGGTGCACATGGTAACGGCCATCGAGCCGAGCGCGCCGTTGCGCCAGCGGATGTTCATCACGCCGGTGTCTTCGGCTTCGATGTCGCGGTGGGTGGAAATCATGGCCTGTACGTCTTCAACCGGGCCGATGAGCCATTCCATCAAATCGACGTAGTGGCTGGCCTGGTTCATGAATGCACCGCCGTCAAATTCCCATGTGCCGCGCCAGCCGCCTTGGTCGTAATACGATTGCGGGCGCGTCCAGAATACGTTGAGGTGCACCATGCAGATTTTGCCGAAGCGTTTTTCTTCGACGGCGCGTTTCAACAGCTGCAGGGTGGCGTTGAGGCGGTTTTGTTTGACGACAAAGAGGCGTTTGCCTGCTTTGTCGGCGACCTGCACCATGCGTTCGCCGTCGGCCAAACGCGTGGCCATCGGTTTTTCGGTGACAACGTGGAAACCGGCTTCGAGTGCGTCCACCGCCTGCTGCGGATGCAGGCCGGACGGGGTGGTGAGCACGATGATGTCGGCGTCGGTTTCGGCGAGCATCTGCGCGTAGTCGGCATAGCCTTTCGCGCCGGTGTGCTCTACGGCCGTCTGAAGGGCGGCAGGGTCGGTGTCGCATACGGCGACGAGTTCACAGTCGTCTTTGTGTACTTCAAACGAGCCGAAATGGTTGTTGGAAATGCGGCCGCAGCCGACGAGGGCGAATTTGATTTTGCGGCCGGTGATGGTTTGGTGTTTTACGGGTTCGAACATTTTCAGACGGCCTTTATGCTTTGACGATGTTGGCGTGGCGGCCTGCGTATTTGCCGCGCGTGTCGATGATGAGTTTGGCGTTGTCCAACAGCAGCGCGTAGTCGAATTTGTCGTGGTCGGTGGTGAGCACAACGCAGTCGTAGGACGCGATGCTCTCGGCGGTCAGCGGTACGCTTTTGAGGTCGAACGAGTGTTCGCGCATCACGGGGAATTCGGGGACGTGCGGGTCGGAGTAGGAAATGTCCGCGCCCAAGTCGCGCAAGAGTTCCATCACTTCTACCGACGGGCTTTCGCGCATATCGTCTACGTTTTTCTTGTAGGCGATACCCAAGACCAGCACTTTGCTGCCTTTGATGGCGCGTTGGCGGTCGTTGAGCGCGAGTACGGTTTTGTTCACCACATATTCGGGCATATGTGAGTTGACTTCGCCGGCCAGTTCGATGAAGCGGGTGTTCACGCCGTATTCGCGGGCTTTCCAAGTGAGGTAGAAGGGGTCGATGGGGATGCAGTGGCCGCCCAAGCCGGGGCCGGGATAGTAGGCGACGAAGCCGAAGGGTTTGGTGGCGGCGGCGTTGATGACTTCGTGAATGTCAATGTCCATTTTGTCGGCCACGATTTTCATCTCGTTGACCAAACCGATGTTGACGGCGCGGTGGATGTTTTCCAGAAGTTTGGTGAGTTCGGCCGCTTTGGTGGAGCTGACGGGTACAACTTTGTCGATGGCGGGCTGATAAAGCGCGAGGCCGACTTCCAAGCAGGCAGGGGTGTGGCCGCCGATGACTTTGGGGATGGTGCGGGTTTCAAAATCGGGGTTGCCCGGGTCTTCGCGTTCGGGCGAGTACACGAGGAACACGTTTTCGCCGACTTTCAGGCCGCCTTCTTCCACGCGCGGCAGCAGCTCTTCTTCGGTAGTGCCGGGGTAGGTGGTGGATTCGAGCGACAATACTTGTCCGGCGCGCAGGTAGGGTTTGACCGCGTCGGTGGTGTCGATGACGAAGCTCATGTCCGGTTCGCGGTATTTGTTGAGCGGGGTGGGTACGCACAAAATCACGGCTTCGACTTCGCCGATGCGGGAGAAATCGGTGGTGGCGGAGAAGAGGCCGTCTGAAACGGCGATGGCGATTTTGGCGGCGGAGATGTGTTCGATATAGCTGCAGCCTCCGTTGAGCTTATCGACTTTGGCGGGGTCGATGTCGAAGCCGAGGACGCGGAAACCCGCCTCGGCGTAGCGCAGCGCCAGCGGCAGGCCGACGTAGCCCAGTCCGACGATGCCGATGACGGCGGTTTTGCTGCGGAATTTTTCGATGGTGCTGTGTTTCATGGCTGGAAACCGCCTTTTCAGACGGCCTGTTTGTGTTGAGAACGGAAAGCGGCGGATTGTACTCCAAATACAATCCGCCGAGTTTGCAGGCCGTCTGAAAAAACGGCGGGGCGTCAGATATAAAAATCCTGATGGTCTTCTTCAAAGAAGTTTTGGTTCATTTCGGCAGAGGGTTTGACCCTGCTCTTGTTGCCGACGGTTTTCGCAGGCACGCCGACCACGGTGGTGAACGGCGGCACGTCGGCCACCACAACGCTGCCCGCGCCGATTTTGGCGCATTCGTTGACGCGGATGTTGCCGAGCACGGAGGCGTTCGCGCCTATCATCACGCCGTCGCCGATTTTCGGATGGCGGTCGCCCCCCTCTTTGCCCGAGCCACCGAGGGTAACGCCGTGCAGGATGGAAATATCGTTGCCCAGCACGGCTGTTTCTCCGATCACGACGCCCGTGCCGTGGTCGATCATGATGCCGCGCCCGAATTTGGCGGCGGGGTGGATGTCGACGCCGAACACTTCGGATGCGCGGTTTTGCAGGAAATAGGCCAGTGTTTTGCGGCCTTCGCGCCACAGGCAGTGGTTGATGCGGTGCGCCTGGATGGCGTGGAAACCTTTGAAATAAAGCAGCGGCAGGCAGTATTGGTCGCAGGCGGGGTCACGCTCGTAATACGCGACAATATCCGCGCCGACCGCTTCGGCAATTTCGGGATCGCTTGCCAAAGCATGCAGATACAGCTCGTAAAGAATGCGCAAGTCTATGGTGGGGCTGGCGAGTTTGCTCGACAAATGAAAGGCCAGCACGCGCTCCAAGCTGTCGTGCCGCAGGACGGTCATATGCAGGAAACTGGCCAGCATCGGCTCTTCCATAGCGGCCTGCGCCACTTCGGCGCGTATGGTTTGCCAAAGGTTGAAGGTGATGTGTTCCATTTTCAGACGGCCCCTGTTGTACTAATTGGTTAAAAACTGCGGCGGATTGTATCCGAAGAGTAGATGGCACGCGGCAAAATTCCACCCATAATGGGAGCAAAAAAACAGCGGCCGACAAACGGACGCCGCCTGTTTTTGCCGCCTAAAACCGCCCTACCCCGCCTGTTTAACAGCCAATCTGATATGCGGTTTCGTTCCTTCTTTTGTCTGCTCCTTCTGCATTGTTGCAGACAGCAGCCCCAAATCCGCGAGCTGCTCCTTGGTCAGCAGATTGCTCCAATCACCCTTTTTATACCATTCGTCCCCATCCAATTCGCGCGGATGCTGAATGCGCTCGCAGCCGTTTCCGCACTGCAAATCGTCTGCCGAACAATACTTGTCGCACCCCCAGCAAATACGCTCGGGATGTTTGGGATAAATGGGAAATTTTTTGGCCATTTGAGCCTCCTACAAAAAAACAGACGAATGATACGCCTATTTTTCGGGCATCCCCAATTAATTTTTTCGGCAGACGCATGATAAAAAATCAGCCATCTCCAATCTGTTGGCTGGCGTCTTTCAGCCCATGTAAGCAAAATCGCCTTCAACTCTATCCCAGCCCTAACCTTGATTTTCGGTCTGAAAAGTCCTGACTCGCAATACGGAGCTGCCTAAGTTCCGCTTCTCTACGCTGCCCCATAATCTATATGCAAACAGGTATTGCAAAACCTTTACACCAAACCAAAACCACTTCTTACAAGCATTACCGCACAAGCGACCATCTTGCCATTGTAACATACAGAAACAGCAGCATTTTGTTTTTAGACTATTTAGTGAGTCAGCACAATAAAGATACAAAGCAGCACACTACAGACAGCATGGATAATATGGGGCTGGTTTTCTCGGCATTTCCATACCGTAGAAAACCGTCCTCTTCAAGCTAAGGCACAGCAACACCGTATTTTTGTGTTGGCTCACTATACTTTTGCGAAAGAGCCACAATCGAACAACTGCGCCAACCCACGGTTTTCTGATCCGTAAAAGGACAAGCCGCCGAATATCAAAATCGGCGGCTGTG
>CAMURX010000152.1 GCA_947097615.1 uncultured Neisseria sp.
AACAGGGTGTCTTTGGCGCGTTTTTCAAATTCGCCCGCCAAATCGTCTTCCCAGTTGGGGCCCCATTCGACTTTGTCCATTTTCTTGCCGGTAAGCACGGAAATCGGCCGCGCGGTGGGCGGGGTTTTCATTTTCGGCGCGTTTTGCAGGTGCTCGTAGTCGTAGGTAAACGGCTCGTAGTAGTCGTCAATCTGCGGCAGGTTGGGGTTGGAGAAGATGTTGGAGAGGATTTTCAGACGGCCGCCCTGCTTGGGTACCAGCTTGCCGTTGGGCTTGCGTACCCAGCCGCCTTTCCATTTTTCCTGGTCTTCCCAGTTTTTCGGAAAGCCGATGCCGGGCTTGGTTTCGACGTTGTTGAACCAGGCGTATTCCACGCCGTCGCGGCTCGTCCATACGTTTTTGCAGGTTACGGAGCAGGTGTGGCAGCCGATACATTTGTCGAGGTTGAGTACCATGCCGACTTGCGCTCTGATTTTCATATGGGTGTTCCTTGTGGTTTTGTGTTCTGTGTTTTCAGGCTGCCTTTAAGGCCGTCTGAAAAGGTTTGGTGTGCTACTTCGGCGCGGCTTCAAAGCCTGCGCGGGGGCTGATAACGGAAACAAGGATGCAGTCCTCTTTGGCATCCGCCCTGTTGCGCGCGCCGTGTATCTGGTGCAGGCCGACGATGACGCTTTCGCCCGCACGGATGGTGCGGCCGCTGTTTTCGTCGTCGAGCAGCTCGGCTTCGCCTTGCAGCACGATCCAGATGTCCACGCCGTGCGGATGGCGGTGGGCGGGCAGGCTGGTGCCGGGCGGTATCTGCCACAGCACCATATTGTCGTGGCGGTCGTGGTGCAGCACGGTGCGCACGGATTCGGTGCCGCCGTCTTTGAGGTAGTCGGCAAAACGGATGATTTGCGGGATGTGCATGATGTTTACTCCTTTATTCGGCGTTTTCAGGCTGCCTTTCAGACTGCTTTGTTAAGGCAGCCTGAAAGGCAGAAGCTGAACTACAGGGCGTGCGGCTCGGTTTTCTCACTTTCTTCGGCCGGTTCGTCCATCCAGTCGATGTCTTTCATCTTGCGCACAATCACCCATTCGTCGCGGTTGGAGCCGACGGTGCCGTAGTAGTTGAAGCTGTAGGCAAGCTGGGCGTAGCCGCCGATCATGTGCGTGGGGTTCAACACCGCTTTGGTTACGGAATTGTGGATGCCGCCGCGTTTTTTGGTGGTTTCCGCACCCGGGGTGTGCACCAGTTTTTCCTGTGCGTGGTACATCAGAATCATGGTTTCGGGAATGCGCTGGCTCACAATTACGCGGCAGGCAATCGCGCCGTTGGTGTTGAACACTTCCACCCAGTCGTTGTCCACCAAGCCTGCTTTTTTCGCGTCAATCTCGGAAATCCACACGTGCGGGCCGCCGCGCGAGAGCGTGAGCATGCGCAGGTTTTCCGAATAGGTGCTGTGGATGCCCCATTTTTGGTGCGGCGTGAGGAAATTGAGCGTGATTTCCGGGTTGCCGTTGGGCATTTTGCCCAACAGTTTTTTGGTGGTTTTGGTGTCCACGGCGGGGCGGTAGGCGCAGAAGCTTACGCCGAAATCGCGCATCCATTTGTGGTCCTGGTAAAACTGCTGGCGGCCGGTCAGGGTGCGCCACGGAATCAGCTCGTGTACGTTGGTGTAGCCTGCGGTGTAGCACACGGTTTCGCTTTCCACGCCCGACCAAATCGGCGAGGTAACGATTTTGCGCGGCTGGGCAACGATGTCGCGGAAGGCGATGTGGGTGTGCTCGCTGGCGTTGATCAGATGGGTATGGTCGCGGCCGGTAATATTGCCCAGCGCCTGCCAGGCTTTTTTGGCCACGTGGCCGTTGGTTTCTGGCGCAAGGGTCAGAATCATCTCGGCGGCGTCGATGGCGGTTTCGATTTTCGGCTGGCCTTTGCCCGCGCCTTCGGCACGCACGCCGTTGAGTTTGCGCAGGTATTCGACTTCGTGCTTGGTATCCCAAGCCATGCCTTTGCCGTTGTTGTTGACCTTTTCCAGCAGCGGGCCGATGGACGTGTATTTTTCATAGATGGCGCCGTAGTCGCGCTCGACTACCGTCATCGCCGGCATGGTTTTGCCGGGAACCGGCTCGCACTCGCCCAGTTTCCAGTCTTTCGGGTCGAAAGGCTGGCCGAGTTCCTGCGGGCTATCGTGCATCAGCGGGGTGAGCACGATGTCTTTGCGCACGCCCAGATAGTCTTTGGCCAACTCGCTGAATTTTTTCGCTAAGCCTTTGTAAATCTCCCAGTCGGAGCGGCTCTGCCACAGGGGCTGCACGGCTTCGGTAAAGGGGTGGATAAAGGGGTGCATGTCCGACGTATTCAGGTCGTTTTTCTCGTACCAGGTGGCGGTGGGGAAAATCACGTCGGCGTAGAGACAGGTGGTGTTCATGCGGAAATCCAACAGCGTGAACAAATCCAGTTTGCCTTCCACAGGCGGGCGCTGGGTGACTTCGCTGGGCTTGAGGCAGTCTTCTTCGTCGCTCATCAGGCCGTTTTGCGTGCCCAGCAGGTATTTCAGGAAGTATTCGTGGCCTTTGCCGGACGAACCCAAAATATTGGAGCGCCAGATAAACATATTGCGCGGCCAGTTTTTCGGGTTTTCCGGGTCGTCGCACGACATGTTCAGGCTGCCTTCTTTTAAGCCTTTGACCACATAATCCACCGGATTCATGCCCGCCGCTTCGGCCGCGTCAGTTACATCCAGCGGGTTGGTTTCCAGCTGCGGTGCAGACGGCGTCCAGCCCATGCGCTCGGCTTTGGCGTTGTAGTCGATCATGGTCAGGCGGCGCATGTCGTCTTTGGCATCGGGCGAGAGCAGTTCGTCGGCGGCCAGCGTTTCGTGGCGGTATTGACCGGTGTGGCCGTAGAAGAACGAAGTGCCGGCCATTTGGCGCGCGGGGCGGTGCCAGTCGAGCGCGAAAGTCAGCGGCGCCCAGCCGGACTGCGGACGCAGTTTTTCCTGTCCCACATAATGGCACCAGCCGCCGCCGGACTTGCCGATGGTGCCGCACATCATCAGCATGTTGATCAGGCCGCGATAGTTCATATCAAGGTGGAACCAGTGGTTGAGACCCGCGCCGACGATGACCATCGATCGGCCTTTGGTGTCGTGGGCGTTTTGGGCGAACTCGCGGGCAACGCGGATCACCAATTCGGGATTCACGCCGGTGTGTTTTTCCTGCCATTTGGGTGTGTAGGGCTTGTCGTCAAAATAGTCTTTGGCGACGTTTTCATCGTCCAAGCCGTTATCGACGCCGTATTGCGCCACCAGTAAATCAAACACGGTGGCTACTAGGCGGGTAGTGCCGTCTGAAAAGCGCACGCGTTTTACTGGCACTTTGCGGTAAACCTTGTCGGCATCGTATTCGCCGCCGAAATAATCGAAGCCCACGCGCACCACGTCGTCGGCATGTTTTTTTAGCGACAGCGCGGCTTTTACGTTGTCTTTGCCTTGCGCTTTGGTTTCCAGATTCCATTTCTGGCTGCCGTCCCAGCGGAAGCCAACCGAGCCGTTGGGCACGGCCAGACTGCCGGCGGTTTCGTCCCATACCAGGACTTTCCATTCGGGGTTTTTCTCTTCGCCGAAATTGTTGTCCAGTTGCGAGGCGCGCAGGGTGTATTCGGGTTTGTAGTGTTCGCCGTCTTCCTGCAGGCACACCAATACCGGCATGTCGGTCAGGCGGCGGCAGTAGTCTTGGAAATAATCAGACGGTTTTTCGATGTGGAATTCTTTGAGAATCACATGACCCATCGCCATCGCCAGCGCGGCATCGGTGCCCTGACGCGGCGCCATCCAGATGTCGCTGAATTTGGCCATTTCGCCGAAGTCCGAAGAGATGGCGACGGTTTTCGTACCCTTGTAGCGCACTTCGGTGTAAAAGTGGGCATCAGGCGTACGGGTCATGGGGATATTGGAACCCCACACCAAAAGATAGTTGGAGTTGTACCAGTCGGCCGATTCGGCGACGTCGGTCTGCTCGCCCCAAGTCTGCGGGCTGGCGGGCGGCAAATCGCAATACCAGTCGTAAAACGACAGCGGCACGCCGCCGATCAAGCCCAGATAGCGGGCGCCGGAAGCGTAGCTGATCATCGACATCGCAGGAATCGGCGAAAAACCGACAATGCGGTCGGGGCCGTAGTTTTTGATGGTGTAGCAGTTGGCGGCGGCCACCATTTCATAGGCTTCGTCCCAATTCGAGCGCACAAAGCCGCCCAAACCGCGCTGGGATTTGTAGGATTGGGAGCGCTCGGGATCTTCAACAATCCATTTCCACGCTTCGATCGGATCTTTGGTTTTGCGCGCTTCACGCCACAATTCGGCCAGCGCGCCGCGCATCATCGGATATTTGATGCGCTGGGCGGAATACACATACCAGCTGTAAG
>CAMURX010000153.1 GCA_947097615.1 uncultured Neisseria sp.
AACTGCCAGCCGTTTTGCGCTTCGATTTGGTTTTGCAGCGCGTTCATTTCGGCGGCGAGCTCGGCATTTTTCCCAAAGGGACTTCCTTCGGTCGCAGGTTGCCTTTCCAGTTCCGAGAGTACCGCATGATAGCGGCGCAGCACGTCGCGCAGGCTGCCCAGCCCTTCGGATACGGCGTCAAACACCGTTGATTGCGGGTCGAAAAAACTCTCCTGCGGCACATACACCGTTTTCAGACCGTTTTGGAAAACGAGCTGGCCGTCGTCGGGCTTCTGCACACCGGCCAGGATTTTCAGCAGCGAGGACTTGCCCGCGCCGTTGCGCCCGATGAGGCCGACGCGCTCGCCGGCGTCGAGTTGGAAAGCGGCTTGGTCGAGCAGGGCGACATGGCCGACGGCAAAAGACAGGTTTTCGGCTTGGAGGATGTTCATGGGTTTGGGTTTCGACGGGAATAGCAAAGGGGCGGATTGTACAGGCAAAAGGCCGTCTGAAAAGCACGGAGCATGGGTTGGGAAAGGCCGTCTGAAAGTTTCAGACGGCCTTTGGTTCACAATATTGTCAGCGCGACACGGTAAAGCTGCCACAGCGCCCAGGCGCAGACGGAGAGTCCGGCGAAAAGGCGGACGCGGCGGTTTTGCAGCAGGGTTTTGAGTTGTCCGGCAAACCAGCCGAAGGCCAGCAGGTTGGGCAGGGTGCCCAGCGCGAAGCAGAGCATCAGCAGGCCGCCGTGCAGGGCGCTGCCGCTGCCGAGGGCGTAGAGCGAGGCGCTGTATACGAGGCCGCAGGGCAGCCAGCCCCACAGCAGGCCGACGGCAAAACAGGCGGGCACGCTTTTGATCGGCAGCAGGCGGTTAAGCAGCGGGTTGAGGCGTTTCCAGATCGGTTTGCCCGCGCCTTCGATATGGCGCACAAGGTCGGACAGCCCCGCCAGATAAAGGCCGAGCAGCAGCAGCAGGATGTTGGCGGCGAAAAACAGGGCGGTTTGCACGCCGCGCGTCTGGTCGAGGGAAATGCCGAACTGGCCGAGCGCGCCGACGATGAGGCCGATGGCGGTGTAGCTGGAAAGGCGGCCGAGGTTCATCAGAACGATGAGCCACAGGCGGTTGATGTGCGGCGGCAGTTGCAGGGCGAAGGCGGAGGAGAGGCCGCCGCACATGGCCAGGCAGTGGCCGCCGCCGAAGAAGCCGAGCAGAAAGAGGGTGAGATAGGAGAGGTCGTTCATGGTGTGTGTGCGGGTGAGGCCGTCTGAAAAAGGGGAAAACTGGCTTTCAGACGGCCTAAAAGCGTTCAAATCACAAAATCTTCCGCCGCGTCGGCCTGTTTGCGGTACTGGCCGGGCGTGAGGCCGTAGGCTTTTTTAAACGCCTTGCCGAAGTGGGTTTCCGAGCCGAAGCCGCAGGAAAGGGCGACGGAGAGCACCGAATCTGCGCCCTGTTTCAGCATGGCGGCGGCCTGTTGCAGGCGGATGCGGTTGACGAAGGCGTAGGGGCTGGTGCCGGTGTGCGCTTTAAACAGGCGCATTAGTTGGGCGCGGGACACGGTGGCGGCGTCGGCCATTTCCTCAATCGTCCACGCGCGCGCCGGGTCGTCGAGCACCGCCTGAATCACGCCGCGCAAACGGCGGTCGCGCCAGCCTTTGAGCAGCCCCTCGGGCAGCGGCCGCACCGGATGTTCGGCCAGAAAAACGCGCACCAGCGACACCAGCAGCACCGCCGAGAGCGCGTCCACCACCGCCTTCGAGCCGGGCTGCGGCCTGTCGGCCTCGGCCTGCAACAGCGACACCAAATGCGGCAGCGGCGTGCCGCGCATATCGAGCAGCACCGTTTCGGGCAGCCCCGCCATCAGATCGGCCTGCGTGTCATAAGAAAAACGGGCGCAAAACAGGCTCAAATCCGCCGCGCCCGTGCCGCTGTGTTTGAGCGTGAACGCGCCGCTGCGCTGTGCCGCCACCGCCGCGCCGCTGTTGCTGCAACCGGCCTCGCTGCTCAACACGTGGGCGGCGGTGCGCGGGAAAAACACCACGTCGCCCGCGTGCAGCCGCCGCGCCTTGTCGTCGGCATCCGCTTTGAGCCAGCCCTCGCCGCCCGTGACGATATGTACCAGCCCCTGCCCGCGCCGCGCCTCGTGCCGCACATACCATTCGCCCTGAAACAGACACTGCACATCGACGCTGCCGCTCACCTGCGAGAGCGACACCAGCTTGTCGAGCATATCCATTTTGCGCCACCTCATGATACGATTTGCAGATTATCATACTATAAAACCCGCAATAATGGCGGCCTTTCCAACAACACATACCCCGAAAGGAAACCGTCATGTTTAAAGACTGGCCCGAACACACCGCCCTGGTGAAAAAATCCTTTGCCGAAATGGGCAAAAAACACCCGAAAATGCTGCAGGCCTACGGCACATTGGAACAGGCTGCCGCCGCCGAAGCCCTCGACGCGAAAACGCGCGAACTGATCGCCATCGCCGTTGCCATCACCACCCGCTGCGAAAGCTGCATCAGCGTCCACGCCGCCGCCGCCGTCAAAGCGGGTGCAACCGAAGGCGAAATCGCCGGCGCACTGGCCACCGCTATTTCCCTCAACGCCGGTGCGGCCTATACTTACGCCCTGCGCGCCTTTGAAGCGGTGGAAAGCCAAAGCTGAAAACCGTCTAGGCCGTCTGAAATAATGCTTTCAGACGGCCTTTGTGCCGCATTATTTGTGCCGTGATTACCGAAAGGAAACCCGATGAAAAAACTCCTTCTCCCCGCCTTCCTCGCCGCCGCGCTGCTCGCCCAGCCCGCCTTCGCCCTGTCGCCCGCACCTGCTAAAACGGTGCAGCAGGCACAGGAGAGCGGCGTCTGGATAGACGTACGCAGCCCCGAAGAATACGCCGAAGGTCATCTGTCGGCTGCGCAAAACATCCCGCTCGAACAGATTACCGCCAAAATCGCCGAAGCCGTGCCCGACAAAAACGCCCCCGTTAACCTCTACTGCAAATCCGGCCGCCGCGCCGGCCTTGCCAAGCAGATGCTGGAAAAACTGGGCTACACCCGCGTCACCAACCACGGCGGCTATCAGGATCTCGTCGCCAAAGGTATGAAATAACAGCCCGTTTGCCAAAAGGCCGTCTGAAACCCTTTCAGACGGCCACTTTTTCCAAACGTCTCAACTGTGAAAACCATAAACTGAAGGAGAACCGAATGAATATGAAGCGAAAATTTGCCGCCCTGGCCGCCGCCCTGTCGCTGTCTGCCTGCGCGGGCGTACACAGCACCGCCGCCGAAGCGGCAGGGGGACGGGAGGCGGAAGTGCAGCCTCCTGCGGGCGTGCACAGCTTCGCCAGCCGCTACGGCTTCGACGAAACCGTTTCCCGCCTGAAAAACGCCGTAGAAGCCAAAGGCATGACCGTGTTCGCCCTGATCGACCACCGCGCCGCCGCGCAAAAAGCGGGGCTGGACATGCAGCCGGCCACGGTGATTGTGTTCGGCGCACCCAAAGCGGGCACGCCGCTGATGGTGAAAGACCCCGACTTCGCCCTGCGCCTGCCGCTCAAAGTGCTGGTAACGGAAACCGACGGGCAGGTGCGCGCCGTCGTCGCTGACACCCGTGCCCTGATTGCCGACAGCGGCATTTCGGTGGCCGACGTGGAAAACACGCTCGACCGTGTGCCGGCGCTGATTGAAAAAACCGTCGGCGAATAGGGCGTTGACATTCGTCTTGTGGGTATTTTTTGCCAAAAACACCGCCGCAAGGCTGATTGTCAACGCGCCCTAAAACGCGGCGCAAAATGGCTGAGGCCGTCTGAAAACTCCGTTTGAGGGTTTTCAGACGGCCTTTCGTTTACCCACAATCTCTGTGGATAAATCTGTGTACAACTTGCGGGTAAACGGAAAAATCCCTATCGCGGCAACCGGCCGCTTAAACTGCCTAAAAAATATTCAAAATCAAAACATATAAAAATCAATGAATTATACATTGCGCTGTTAGGCGGTTTAGAACGGCGTACTAAATTTCCAGAGAAAACAAACCGGTGTGAAATTGTGCATAAACAGAGATTGACAAGCCCGCCGCGTCCTTTTCAGACGGCCTGAGCTGTCCCGCCTCCTGTTCGGGGCATAAACGCAGGAAAACGGTTTCGCGGTACAATGCGACCTCGTTTTTTACAAAGAAGAACAATGCCATGAAAGCCAGCCAATTTTTCATTTCTACTTTAAAAGAAGCCCCCGCCGAAGCCGCCCTGGCCAGCCACAAGCTGATGATTCGCGCGGGTTTGATCAAAGCCAACGCCTCCGGTTTGTATACTTGGATGCCGATGGGTCTGCGCGTGTTGCGCAAAGTTGAAAACATCGTGCGCGAAGAGATGAACCGCGCCGGCAGCGTCGAATTGCTGATGCCCGT
>CAMURX010000154.1 GCA_947097615.1 uncultured Neisseria sp.
TTCAAACAGCGGCTTGGCGCCAAACTGCATGGTGATGCCGTTGGTGGAGATCATGTTTTGAATCCTTTTGTTTCTGTTAATTTGCGTAATCAAAAATGGGCGGATTGTAGCATAACGGGGAAGGCCGTCTGAAAAAGGCCGTCTGAAAGCCGCGCGGCGTTTTCAGACGGCCTTTTGCCGTTTTTTGTTTTCAGACGGCCTCAGCGCCGCAGTCCCTCGGCCAGCCGCGCAACGATTTCCGCCGCGCTGCCTTCTTGCGAGCGGGCGGCGTTTTGCCCCGCCCAAAACGGCGTGAAGTCAAACGAGCCTTGCGCTTCGGCCGCCGCACGCAATGCGCCCGCCGCCGCGCCTGCCAGCGGAAACGGCAGCGCGGCGGGGTTGGCCGGCCCGGCTTCGCGCATAAAACGGTTGACGATGCCGCGAGCCGCGCCGCCGCTGAACAGATTGCTGACGGCGGTATCCTCGGGCTGCGCGGCCTGTATCGCCGCGCGGTGGGCGGGTTTGGTTAACGCCTCGTCAGAGAGCAGGAAGGCCGTACCCGCCTGCACCGCTGCCGCGCCCAAGTCCGCAGCCGCGCGCACCGCCGCCGCATCGGCGATGCCGCCTGCGGCGACAACGGGCAGTTTCACCGCGCGGACAATGGCGGGCAACAGGGCAAACAGGCCGCTTTGGCCGTTTGGGTCTTTGTCGAGAAACCAGCCGCGGTGGCCGCCCGCTTCCCAGCCCTGTGCGATCACCGCGTCCGCGCCCTGCCCTTCCAGCCAGCGCGCTTCGGCCACGGTGGTGGCGCTCGCCCAAACCTCTGCGCCCGTGTTTTTCACGCGTTCGAGCATAGGCTGCGGCGGCAGGCCGAAATGGAAGCTGACGACAGGCGGGCGGTATTGCTCGACCAGCGCCAGCGCGGCTTCGTCAAACGGCTGCCGCCCGCCGCTTGCGGGAATGTCGGCCTGTGTCAGGCCGTATTCCGCAAAAAACGGCTGCAACACCGCCAGCCAGGCCGCATGCTGCGCTTCGTCGGCGTGCGGCGTGCGGTGGGCAAAAAAATTCACGTTGTACGGCATCGCGCCCGCTTCGTCGCGCATGGTTTGCAGCGCCACCGCCAGCGCGTCGGGCGCATACATCGCAGCTGCCAGCGAGCCCAAACCGCCCGCGCGACACACGGCCAAAGGCAGCGCAGTATCGTGGGCAAAGGCCATCGGCGCCTGGACAATCGGGTATTTCAGCGAAGAGAGGATTTTCGACATGGTTTCTCCTTTGTTTACAGTTTTGGAGTGGAGGCCGTCTGAAAACCGAAAACGGGCTTTCAGACGGCCTTTATTCGGGGTCGTCGGTAAAGGCGTTTGCCCGAAATATCGGGATAAAGCAATACAGATAGAGCGCAAACGCGGCGGCAACGAGCGCGGCGGGTACGGTTATTAAAAACAGCGGATGCCAAGCCGACAATACGGCGCGGCAGAGGGCGGCGGCAAACAGGCAGGCGAAGGCGGCGCGGGTGGGGGCTGGGTAGTTCAGCCCGACAAAGCCGCTGTGGCGCAGGCCGGCGGTGAGAAAAACCAGCATGATGGCGCCGAGCATCGCTCCGAGGGTAATCAGGTGCAGCGGCGCGCCCTGCGGTTTGCCAAGCAGCGTGTTTGCGCCCAGCCACAGATAGCCTGCAGCGGCGGATAGCTGGATAAGGTAGTAAAACGCGATGTAGTGGCGGCACAGCAACTCCCAATGGTGCAGCTCGCGCAGCTTGGCCAGAATCACAAAGCCGACGGCAAGTGCGCCGAATCCCGCCGCTTCGGCAGGCAGGCGCAGCCCGGCGGCGGCGTAGAGCAGCAAAAACAGGATGGCCATGTTTTTGTAAACGAAATTGGGGATGAACACCGGGTCTTTCAGACGGCATGATTTGAGTGCCTCCGCGCCCAAAACCACGCTGACGCGGAAGGAAACCAGCATCACGGCGGCGATGTTGAGATGAATCAGGCTGCGTAAAAGCGCGGGATTGCCGCTTGATGCATAGGCCGTCTGAACGAGGGCAAACAGCAAAAGCAGCAGCAGGATGGCGAAATTGTCGGTATTGCGGCCGCGCCATACGCAATATGTGCAAAACGCAAGCAGCAGCCACCAGCACGCGGCCACGGCAAACGCGGCGGCCTGCGGCCAAAACGGCAGCACAAGGGCGGCGAAAACCGGCGGCGCAAAAAGCGCGAAGCCGATGGTTTTCAGACGGCCTGTGTAGCCCGTCCAGTCCGGCACGGCGGTTAATAAAAATCCGCTATACGCCGCCGCAGGCAGCAGCTGCAAAAACACCAGGCGGTGAAACAATACCGCGTCGGCACGCAGAAAAAACGAAGCCGCGCCGAACACGGCCGCCGCTGCCGCTGCCGTGAAAAACGGGCGCATCGGATGGGTGAAAAACAGGTTGCGGGTGTTCAATTTAAAACCTTTGCTGGTATGGCCGATCAGGTGTTTTATAGCAAGTCCACACAAAAACCTGCGGCTTGCTGCCTTGTATCTTTTTTATTTTGACTCACTATAACAATGATATTTGACGAATGGTAAAAACCGATAGGACGATACCCAATATTTTGTTTTCAGGCTGCCTTTAGGGGCTGTTTGCAATTGGTTTGTAAACAGCCCCTAGAAAAAGACAGAGGCCGTCTGAACGGCGGCGGGCGGAATGACGGGACTACTCATAGTAGCGGACGCCGCCAAATTCCCGCGCCACGGCGGCTTCTTCGTAGGCCGAATCGCGCGAAGACAGCGGCTCGGGCAGGAAAATGGTTTTTTCCACACCCATGCCTTTGGGCGCGAGCAGCATGATTTCGCGGCTCAGGCGGGCAGCCTCGAAGCGGTCGTGCGTAACCAGTAAACACGCCCAGCCTTCGCGCTCGATTTTTTCCACCAGCATCGCCGCCAACACCTCGCGCAAATCGCGGTCGAGGCCGACGAAAGGTTCGTCCAGCAAGGCCAAATCGCAGCCGCACAGCATCAGCCGCAAAAACGCCACCCGCTTGGCCATGCCGCCCGACAATTCGGACGGATATTTGTTCAAATCGCCCGCCGCAAGGCCGACTTGTTCCGCCAGCGCAAGCACGGACGCTTCGTCGGCGCGCTCCATAAACACGGTGATATTCTGCATCGCGGTGAGGTTGTCCAACAGGCGGTTTTCCTGAAACAGAAAGCCCGTTTTGCGGAAAGTGTTGTTCAGACGGCCTGATTTGGGCGTTTCCAAACCCGCCGCCAAACGCAACACCGTGGTCTTGCCGCAGCCGCTAGGGCCGAACAGCGTTTTCACTTCGCCCGCATTGAGCGTCAGCGAAAAATCGCGCACCACCGCATCGCGCAGGATTTCAAAACGCAGGTTTTCCAACACCAGCATCATCGTCTCCACGGCATAAACAAAATTTCCAAAGGCTTGACAAACAAGTATTCAAACAGCGACACAAAAGCAATCACCAAGACCACATAAGCCATCACGCTTGAGGTTTCCAGCATCGCCCGCGCATCGGCAATCCGCGCCCCGATGCCCTCGCTCGCGCCCAACAGTTCGGCCATAATCACCACTTTCACGCCCATCGCCACCGCCACGCTGATGCTGGAGAGCAGATAGCCCGTAAGGTGCGGCACATATAAATAGCGGATTTTTTTCAGACGGCCTAGTTTGTAAGCGTCGAACAATTCTTCGTTTTTTTTGTCCACGCTCGCCATGCCCGCCGCCGCGCTGGCAAAGGTAAGCGGCGCGACCAGAATAATCACGGTAAACAGCACGCTCGGATTGCCGAAGCCGAACCAAAACAAGGCCATCACCACCCAGATAATCGGCGGCATCGCCAGCAATACCGTAATCAGCGGTTTGAGCAGCGCCATCGCCGTTTTAAACCGCCCCGCCAGCAAACCGGCAGACACGCCCGCCACCAGCGCGATGCCGATGCCCGCCGACGCGCGCCACAGCGACACGCCCAATTCGGCCGCTTGAAATTGTTTTAACAATTCAAATGATTGCGCAAACACGGCCGATGGCGCGGGCAGCATAAATTCGCCGAACACCGCGCTGCCCCACGCCCACAAGGCCACCGCCGCCATCGCCACGCCCAAGCCCGCAAAGCCGCTCCAAAGGTAGTCGGCAATGTAAAACAACACGGGCTGGGGCTTGCGGATTTTGTCGGTTTTAATCATGGCTTTTGCGGTTTGCGGCTTTCAGACGGCCTCGAAGGCGGAAGGCCGTCTGAAAAGATGGGTTTGGGATTGTGTCGGGCGGGTATTGTAAATACCACTTTACACTACCGCCCGCAAGGGTTTCAGGCGGCCTTTTGGTTTCAGACGGCCTTTTGGTTTCAGACGGCCTTTTGGTTTCAGAC
>CAMURX010000155.1 GCA_947097615.1 uncultured Neisseria sp.
CCCCGCATTGAGGCCGTCTGAAAACCGTTTACGGTCAACCCGCATCCCCGAAAGAACCCCTTCATGAAACCCCACCTCCCGCGCGGCCCCGTCATGGCCGACGTCGCCGCCCATACCCTCAGCGAAGAAGAAAAACGCCGCCTGCTCCACCCCGCCATAGGCGGCGTCATCCTCTTCCGCCGCAACTTCCAAAACAAAGAACAACTCACCGCACTCGTCGCCGAAATCAAAGCCCTGCGCCGGCCCGAACTCATCGTCGCCGTCGACCACGAAGGCGGCCGCGTCCAACGCTTTATCGACGGCTTCACCCGCCTGCCCGCCATGCGTACCCTCGGCCGCATCTGGGACGAACAAAGCCCTGCCGAAGCCGAACGCTGCGCCCAAACCGTCGGCCGCGTTCTCGCTACCGAACTGGCTGCCTGCGGCATCGACCTCTCCTTCACCCCCGTGCTCGATTTAGACTGGGAACAATGTGCCGTTATCGGCAACCGCAGCTTCCATCCCGATCCCGACACCGTCACCCGCCTCGCCCTCGCCCTGCAACGCGGCCTCAACCAAGGCGGCATGAAAGCCTGCGGCAAACACTTCCCCGGCCACGGCCACGTCGAAGGTGACAGCCACCACACCCTGCCGCAAGACCCCCGCCCCCTGTCCGAAATCGAAGCCGCCGACCTCGTCCCCTTCGCCAAACTCGCCGCCGAGGGCATGGCCGCCGTCATGCCCGCCCACGTCGCCTACCCCGCCGCCGACCCGCTGCCCGCTGGCTACTCCCCCTACTGGCTGCAAACCGTCCTGCGGCAACAGCTCGGCTTCGACGGCGTGATCTTTTCCGACGACCTCACCATGGAAGGCGCGGCAGCGGCAGGCGGCATCCGCGAACGCGCCGCACAAGCCTTCGCCGCCGGCTGCGACATCGTCCTCGTCTGCAACCGCCCCGACCTCACCGATAAACTGCTCGACGGCTTCCAAGCCCCCGCCAACCCGCAGCTCGCCGCCCGCTGGCAGAACATGGCTGCCACCCTCACCCCCGAACAGGCACGCGCCGCCATGCAGAGCGAAGACTTCCAAGCCGCCCAAGCCCTCACCGCCGCCCTCGCCAGCCCGCAGGACACCGCAGGCGGCGTCAAAGTCGGCGAAGCGTTTTAAAAAACGCTCCAAAGAGGCGTAAGTAACAAAATGGAGGCTGAGTCTAGGGTGTGTTGACATTCAGCTTACGAAGCGGTTTTTTGAGGAAAAATTCGCGCCTGCAAGGAAAAAAGCGCAGCAAGATTGGACATCTTGCGAGCATTTTTGACGCGGCAGGCGTGGATTTTTACCAAAAATACCGCCGCAAAGCTGATTGTCAACACGCCCTAAGGTTTAACCGAGAAATAATCCTGAATAAACCTAACCTTATTCTTTCCACTCATCCCGTGATGACACGCCAAAAGCCGTTTCATGTCCGAGAACGTGCCGTCAAGCAGATTGGTCGTATTCGGAATGCACAAATCAGGATAACGCTCAAACACAAACAAGTAAGCCAAATTCCGTAATACGCACTCCTGATGTTCTTGTGTGTGTAATGCGATTTTCCCGTTTCGATGTTAAAGGTGCGTTCGTTCAGATAGCTTTGGTACTGCTCAAACCACGTTTGCAGATTACGTTCAAAATCGGATTGCCTACTGTTTTTCAACGTCAATGCCAACCGCCATAGCGCTTTGCCCGCATCGGTTTTCGGGTTGCGCGTCAAATAGCGGCTGACGGTTTTAACCTGATGAAACTGGCACAGCTGTACGAGAATGTCGTCAAACATCTGCGGCGGACCGCATCTGCCGTCGCAGACAGCACTTGGGGATTGAGCCGCTTGCCGCCGTCAAACTGCCTGCCGCAGGTGTGGCATTTGTAGCGTTGTCTGGCGTTTCGGCAGCCGTTCTTTTTGATTTGTTTTGAGCCGCAAAAAGGGCATTTTTTGTGTTTAAAGCCTTTGAACCTCTTTAAAGCCTTAATAGAAGAATTTTTAGCCTTTATTTTGTTACTTACGCCGAAAATGCAAAACGGGCTGAGGTTCGGCCGCCGCTACGGTTTTAGAAATGTCATTCCCGCCTACGCGGGAACGGCCTCAAATCTTTATCACACGGTGCGGCGGCGGAGTGTTATTAAGGCCGTCTGAAACACCCGGTTCGGGCTTTCAGACGGCCTCTTTTGTATCCGCAACAATCAGCCCGCCGCGTTCAAGCATGCCTGTTCGTTGGCCAGCATTTCTTCGATGGTTTCGCGGCGGCGCACCAAGCGGGCTTGGCTGCCGCAAACCAGCACTTCGGCGGCGCGGGGGCGGGTGTTGTAGTTGCCCGCCATGCTCGACGCGTAGGCGCCCGCGCTGCGCACCACCAGCAAATCGCCCGCCTGCGCCGCGATGCTGCGGTCTTTGGCGAGGAAGTCGCCCGTTTCGCAAATCGGGCCGACGATGTCGGCGGCGAAGGGAGCGGCGGACGGCGTTTCGGCAGGTTCGATATGGTGGTAGGCCTGATAGAGGGCGGGGCGCATCAAATCGTTCATGGCGGCGTCGGTGATAACGAAGTTTTTGTTTTCGTTGTGTTTGACGTATTCGACGCGGGTGAGCAGAACGCCCGCGTTGCCGACGAGGCTGCGGCCGGGTTCGAGTATCAGGCCGAGTTTGCGGCTGCCGACGAGTTTTTCGACGGCGGCGGCGTAGGCGGCGAGATCGGGGGTGTCTTCGTCGCGGTAGACGATGCCGACGCCGCCGCCGAGGTCGATATGTTGCAGCGCGATGCCCTGCGCGGCGAGGCGGTCGGCGAGAGCAAGGATGCGTTCGCAGGCTTCGACAAGCGGGTCGAGTTTGATGAGCTGCGAACCGATGTGGCAGTCGATGCCGACGACGCGCAGGTGCGGCAGTTCGGCGGCGCGGCGGTAGGCGGCTTCGGCGTCACGCATGGCGATGCCGAATTTGTTGTCTTTCAGGCCGGTGGAAATATAGGGATGGGTTTGCGCGTCCACGTCGGGATTGATGCGCAGGGAAACGGGCGCGCGCAGGTTCAGACGGCCTGCAACGGCGTTGATGCGCTCCAGTTCGGGCAGGCTTTCGACGTTGAAGCACTTGATGCCCGCTTTGAGGGCGAACTCGATTTCCGCCGCGCTTTTGCCGACGCCGGAAAAGATGGTTTTCGCCGCGCTGCCGCCTGCGGCCAATACGCGGGCGAGTTCGCCGCCGGAAACGATGTCGAAGCCGCTGCCCAATTCGGCGAAACGGCGGATGACGGCCAGATTGCCGTTGGCTTTGACGGCGTAGCAGACCAGGGGATTAAGGGCGGCAAAGGCGGTTTGGTAGGCGGCAAAGGAGCTGTCGAGGGCGGCTTGGCTGTAAACGTAGAGCGGCGTGCCGTAGCGTTCGGCCAGCTCGGTGTAGCTGAGGTTTTCACAGCGCAGGGTCATGGTCGGGTTTCCGTGGATTGTGCGGGTGTTTTGGCGGGGCGGGCGGTTTTTTTCAGGCCGGTTTGCACGGCGCCGAAGCCCGCTTTGTCGTTGTCTTTGGGCAGATAGAGGTCGCCTTTGAAGCCGCAGGCGGCCAGCAGCAGGAGGGCGGCGAGGGCGGCCGCGACGGGGGTTTTCATGGTTTTTTTGCGTTTCCTGTGGCAAGATGCGCACCATTTTAACCCAATCTGACAAAGCAAATGATGACGGAAAGTGAATTTTTGCAGCATTCGGACGCGCTGTTTGCCTATATCGAAGACGAAATCGATAACGCCGGTTGGGACTTCGACTGCCAGCGTTCGGGCAATGTGCTGACGATAGAGGCGGAAGACGGCACGCAGGTAATTGTCAACCGCCATACGCCCAATCAGGAATTGTGGATCGCGGCCAAAAGCGGCGGCTACCATTTCGCCGAACAGGGCGGCCGGTGGCTGGCCACGCGCGACGGGCGGGAGTTTTTCGCCGTGCTCTCGGAAGTGTTGTCTGCCGCCTGCGGCGAAGCGGTGGATATCGCGCCGTTTGCGGGATGAGTTTTGCAGGGGCGTGGCCGTTTCCGCCTGCGCGGGAATGATGTTTCTGAACGCGGCAAATGGCAGCATAAGGCCGTCTGAAAACCTCTTTTCGGGTTTTCAGACGGCCTTTTGTGTTGCGGAAGGGGTTTACGCTCTGTTGCGCAGGAATTCCAGCAGGAGGGGGACGGGGCGGCCGGTGGCGCCTTTTTCTTTGCCGGATTTCCACGCCGTGCCAGCGATGTCGAGGTGTGCCCACGGGTAGGTTTCGGTGAAGTGCGACAGGAAGGCGGCGGCAGTGATGGTGCCGGCGGGGCGGCCGCCGATGTTTTGCAGGTCGGCAAAGTTGGATTTGAGCTG
>CAMURX010000156.1 GCA_947097615.1 uncultured Neisseria sp.
TGATTTGTATGGGTTATTTATTCCGGACAGTAGTGCGCCTGCGCGGGAATGACGTTGTTTAAAGTCGCAGTAGGTCGGGAATTTATGCCCGATAAATCCCGTTTGCAATGTCGGGCATAAATTCCCGACCTACTGCTGCTGACAAAAACCGACACACCCCCGTGCTATCATCGCCGCTTTTCCACCACACACAGGAGCGCATGATGCCTACCCCCGAACTCACCCTTTACACCACTCCCTTTTCGCGCGGCACCTATGCCGTGTGGATGCTCAAAGAGTGCGCCGCGCCGTGCAATATTGTGGCGCTGTCGGCTGACCAGCTGCACGAAGCGGACTATCTGGCCGTCAATCCCTTGGGCAAAGTGCCCGCACTTAAAGCCGGCGGCACCATACTCACCGAAACCATTGCCATCATCACCTATCTGGCCGAGCAGTTTCCCGAGAAAAACCTGATTCCCGCCGCCGGCAGCATCGAGCGCGGCGAATACTACCGCTGGCTGTGCTTCAGCATCCAGCTCGAATACGCGCTGATGAACCGGTTTTTCGACATCAAATCAAACCATGAAAAATTCCGCAGCGGCATCGGCTACGGCAGCTATGACGAAGCCGTCGCCCTGTTGCGCGAACATCTGCGCGGCCGCGACTATATCGTCGGCAAGCGCTTCAGCGCGCTCGATCTCTATTACAGCGCCCTGCTGCTGCACTTTAGCCGCAATATGCAGGTGCTCGATGCCGATCCGGTGTTCGCCGCCTATATCGAACGCCACACCGCCCGTCCTGCCTTCGCCGAAACCATGGCTTGGGCGCAGCAGGCGGCGGCGCAGTTGGGCGGATAGGCCGTCTGAAAAAGCCCAAGCAGCCCGAAGACCCTGCCAACGGGGTTTCGGGCTGCTTTTTTGCGTTTGCGGCTGTCGGAATCAGATTGGCTTTTTCAGACGGCCTGTCACAGTGGCGGCCTGCCGTTTGCCGCGCGGGCGGATAGGCCGTCTGAATGGCGGATGCGGGCAGGGGAAAGGCCGTCTGAAAAACTTTCAGACGGCCTTTGTATATTCGGCTGCGGCTCAGATCAGGCCGTGTTCGAGCAGTTTTTTACGCAGGGTGTTGCGGTTGATGCCGAGCATGTCGGCGGCTTTGGACTGGTTGCCGCCGCATTGCGCCATCACGACTTGGAGCATGGGTTTTTCCACTTGGCGCAGCACCATGCCGTAGACGTTGGCGGCGGGTTCGCCGTCGAGCGTGCGGAAATACTGGTGCAGGTTTTGTTCGATACAGTGGGCGATATCGGTGGTTCGGTTCGGCATGGTACGCTCGTCTGAATGGTTTTTTTAGTTTGTTGCGCCGCGTGGCGGCAGCCCGTAAATGTCAGGCGCTATTGTAAGCAAAAAAAGCGGTTTGTAACAGTTCTTTAAATTTTGTTAGCCGAAGCGGCCGTTTCAGACGGCCATAAGCCGCTTTGGCGCTCGGGGGCGGCGGCGAGGAAGGCGGCGACGGCGTCGTATTGGGCGTCGGCGCTGTCGAGGGCGTTGGCCTGTTTGCGCAGGGCGGCGCCCTCGGCGAAGGGGGCGGTGTACCAGCCGATGTGTTTGCGGGCGATGCGTGCGCCTGCGGTGTCGCCGTAGAAGGCGTACATGGCTTGGAGGTGCTGCAAAAAGGCGTCGGCGGCCGTCTGAAAGGCGATGGGCGCGGGCGGCGTGCCGTGTTGCAGGAAGTGTTTGATTTCGGCAAAAAGCCACGGCCTGCCCTGCGCGCCGCGCCCGACCATCACGCCGTCGGCGTCGGTTTGCCGCAAGACGGCGGCGGCTTTTTCGGCGCTGGTAATGTCGCCGTTGACCCACAGGGGGATGGAGATGTCTTGCTTAACTTGGGCGATGAGTTCGTAGGAGGCGTCGCCTTTGTACATTTGCTCGCGGGTGCGGCCGTGCACGGCGAGGGCGGCGATGCCTGCCTGTTCGGCCATTTTGGCGATGGTGCGGATGTTTTTGTTGTTTTCGCAAAAGCCGAGGCGGGTTTTGAGGGTGACGGGCACGCCCGCCGCCGCGACGACGGCGGTCAGAATGTCGCCGACCAGTTTTTCGTTTTGCAGCAGGGCGCTGCCCGAGAGCACGTTGCAGACTTTTTTCGCCGGGCAGCCCATGTTGATGTCGATAATCTGCGCGCCCTGTTCGGCGTTGTAGCGGGCGGCTTCGGCCATGCGCTGCGGGTCGTTGCCGACGATCTGCACGGCGCGGACGCCGTCTTCACCGGCAAAATCGCTGCGGTGCAGGCTTTTTTTGGTGTGGCGCAGCGAGGGGTCGCTGTTGAGCATCTCGCTGACGGCGTAGCCCGCGCCGAAGCGCCGCGCCAGTTGGCGGAAGGGTTTGTCGGTGATGCCCGCCATCGGCGCGAGGGCGGCGGGGGTTTCGATAATGTAGGGGCCGATGGAAAACATGGGATGCGGGTGCCAAAAAAAGGGCGCGATTATATAGCGGAAGGGCGCTGCGGGGTTCGCAGGCCGTCTGAAACGCCGTTTTCAGACGGCCTGCCGCACCGAACCGCATACCGCACCCGAATAAAGCCGCAACACGGCCGAACCGTAGCCTTCCCGCGCCGACCCGCTATACAATCCGCCCCTTTTTCAGACGGCCTCCCCATGAAACGCACACCGAAAATCATCTTCTTCGACATCGACGACACCCTGTGGATCAAAGACGAGCAGCGCATCCCCGACAGCACCCGCACGGCCTTAGGCCGTCTGAAAGAGCGCGGCATCGCCGCCGCCATCGCCACCGGCCGGCCGCCCTGCCTGATTCCCGACCCCATCCGCGCCTTAATGGCCGATGCCGCCATCGACATCCTCGTCGCCATCAACGGCCAATACGTCGAACGCAGCGGGCAAGTGCTGGCCGAGTTCCCCCTCAGCCGCAGCGAGCTGGATGGCACTACCGCCCACCTGCGCCGCCTCGGCATCGCCTACGCCTACGAATCCGCCCGAAAAATCAGCGTCCCCGCCGACAGCCGCGAAATGCAGGCCGCCCTCGGCTCGCTCTCCATTCCCTATCAAACCGGCGAAACCGACCCCGATATTCCCGTCCACCAAATCCTCGGTTTTTACGACGAAAGCCGCGCCGAAGCCGTCGAATCGGGTCTGCCCGACAGCCTGCGTACCACCCGCTGGCACACCTTCGGTGTCGACATCCTGCCGCGCCGCGGCTCGAAAGCACGCGGCATCCGCACCGTCCTCGACAGCCTCGGCCTCGACATGGACGACGCCATGGCCTTCGGCGACGGCCTCAACGACATGGAAATGATGCAGAGCGTTGGCTGCGGCGTCGCCGTCGGCAACGCCCACCCCCAACTCAAAGCCGCCGCCGACCACGTTTGCCCGCCGATACGCGAAGACGGCATCCTGCGCGGCCTCGCCGAACTGGGCGTGCTCGGCTGAGCAAACCGCCCGACGCAGGCAAAAAAGGCCGTCTGAAACGCTTTCAGACGGCCTTCGCACATTTGCCGCACACACGGCGCAACGGGTAACATACGCCGCCTTATCCACCCTTTCAGACGGCCTGCCATGCAGCACATCACCGAACTCATCCGCAGCGAAACACCCGCCGCCGTGCGGGAAACCCTCGAATTCATGCTCTACGAATGCAGCCTCGACCAAGCGCCCGATGCGGCCGACGTCGGACAATGGCGCGGCATCCTGACACAGCGCGGCGGCAAATTCCTGCCGCTGGCGCAAATGTGTGCCGACTGGCTGGCCGAGGAAGGCGCATGAGCCTGCCGCGCAACAAATACACCCTCTTTGCCGCCCTATGGTTCGCCGCCCTGTGGTTCGCACTGCTGCGCGAAAGCGGCAGCCACACGCCGCCGCCCTTTCCCCACTTCGACAAAGCCGCCCATTTCGCCGCCTTTTTCGCCCAATTCTGGCTGGCCACGCGCGCATGGAACGAAGAGCGCCGCCGCCCGCCGATACTGCACCTGGCCGCCGCCGCCCTCGTGCTCGCCGCCGCCACCGAAGCGGCACAGGCGCTGTTCACCCGCACCCGCAGCGCCGACCTGCTCGACGCCCTGGCCGACCTGTCCGGCACCGCCGCCGCGCTGTGGCTGGCAGACAAAGTATGGCGCAGCCGCAACGGACGATAGGGCACAAAGGCCGTCTGAAACCTCATCGGACAACAAAGTCCCCTCTCCCGCCCGCGCGGGAGGGGGCTTGCGCTGCTGCGGCAACTTTTGCAGGGCATCGGCGCGAATGCAGTTCTGCGAACTGCCACCCCCTCCCCAACCCTCCCCTGTACAGACCGGACACAAAGGTAACACCCGTACGAAGACATAGGTAA
>CAMURX010000157.1 GCA_947097615.1 uncultured Neisseria sp.
AAACTGTTACCCATGTCCCCGCACAGGTGTTACCTATGTGTCCGGTCTGTACAGCTTGCGCGGGGGAGGGTTGGGGAGGGGGTGGCGGTTCGCAGAAGCGCTTGTCCGCCGTATAAATGCCGTTCAAACCTCAAGCCCCCAGACCTCCTGCAGGTGGGAAGGAACAGGTTTCAGACGGCCTTATTCCGCCAACACCTCGCCCAGAAAATCCGCCACCGCGCGGATTTTTGCCGAGCGGCGCAGGTCTTCGTGCATCACCAGATAGATATCGGCGGCGAATTCTTCCTTTACCGCCGCGTCATGCAGCCCGACCTGCACGAAGCCGTCTTCAGAGCGGACGTAGAAATCGGGCAAGAGACCGATGCCGGTTTCGGCGGCAACGCCCGCCTTAATGAGGTCGAAATCGTTGCAGGCGAGGATGATTTTGCGCCCGGCGAGTTGTTCCGCCTGCCACAGACCATGCGCGCCGGCGATGTTCAGGCAGAGAAAGGCTTGCCCGTCGCGCGGGCGGTTTTTCAGGTAAGCGGCGCGGGCGTAGAAGCGGTAACGGATGGGGCGCAGGCGGCGGGCGACGAGGTCGTTTTGCGTCGGGCGGACTATGCGCAGCGCGATGTCCGCCTGGCGCGCGTGCAGGTTGCTGATTTGCGCGTCGCTTTGCAGGACGAGGCGGATGTTGGCATGGCGGCGGGTGAAGGCGGCAAAGTGCGGCATCAGCAGCCCTTTGGCGACCAGCGGCGGCGCGGAAATGACGACTTCCGCCATTTCCTCGCGCTGCTCGCGCGCGGTACGCAGCAGGGTGTTCATGCCGACGGCGATGTCCTGCGCCTGCGCGTAGATGCGCGCGCCATCTTCGCTTAACAGATAACGGCGACCGATGCGGTCAAACAGGCGCAGGCCAAGCGTCGCTTCCAGCCGCGCGATGCGGCGCGAAACGGTGCTGTGCTGCACGCCAAGCGCTTCGGCGGCGGCAGTCAGGGTTTCTTTCTCTACGAGAACGGCGAAATGGTGCAAGTCGTCCCAGTCGGTCATGGCGATACTTTCGTTGTTTGTGCGTGAATCGTCGGCAGTCGGCGATTTTTCGTATTTTAAGCGCCTTGCGCACAAACTAAACTGCCGTTCCCCGATACACAGGAACCAATCATGAAAAAACTGCCGAAAAAATACGCGGGCGTGCTCTTTTCCTTCTACGCCTCGGCGATTATGGTGCTGATTGTCAGCGGCGTGCTGGTCGCACTAAACACCGGCGTGGACGCGGGCTATGCGCTGCGCCTCGCCAAAGCCTATCTGATTACCTGGCCGGTCGCCTTTGCCAGCCTGCTGGCGGTACGGCCGCTGGTGGTGAAGCTGGTGGCGGCGAGTGTGGCGGAGTAGGGCGGTGTGAAAGGCCGTCTGAAAACCCGTTTTACGGTTTCAGACGGCCTTTTAACGGCTTGCGGAAACGTCATTCCCATCAAAGCGGGCGCGGCTTCATTGTCCGCGCAGAAACAGGGCGTCGAGGTCTTTCAGGGTCAGTTTCACCCAGGTGGGGCGGCCGTGGTTGCACTGGTTGCTGCGCGGGGTGTTTTCCATGTCGCGCAGCAGGGCGTTCATCTCGGGCAGGGTGAGGCGGCGGCCGGCGCGGACGGAGCCGTGGCAGGACATGGTGGCGAGAATGCGGTTTTCGCAGGCTTCGACGGCCTGCGAGGCGCCGACTTGGGCGAACTCGCGCAGCATGTCGCGGGCGAGGCTTTCGATGTCGGATTTGCCGAGCATTTGCGGCACGGCGCGCACGGCGATGCGGTTTTCGCCGATGGCGGAGAGGTCGAGGCCGAAGGCGCGCAATTCTTCGCCGTGGTCGGCGAGGGCGGCGGTTTCTTCGCGGGTGGCGGCAAAGGCAACGGGGATGAGCAGCGGCTGGCTGTTCAGACGGCCTTGCGCGTCGCGCTGGCGTTTCATTTTTTCGTAATTCACGCGCTCGGCGGCGGCGTGCATGTCTATCAGCAGCAGGCTGTCGGCGGCTTGGGCGAGGATGTAGATGTCGAGCAGCTGGGCGATGGCGAAGCCGAGCGGGTGTTCGGGGAGGCCGTCTGAAACGCTGTCGGCAGGCGCGGGCGGCGGGTTTTCAGACGGTCTGCCGAAGCGCTGCTGTTCGAGTTCGGCCAGTTCGCGGTCGTCTTGCGGGCTCTTGCGGTAGAGTTCGGCGTAGGTGTCGAGGGCGCGGCGGCTTTCGTTGAGGCTGAGGCTGCGCTGCTGCGGCACGCGGGCGGCGGGGGTGTAGGCGGCGGGCGCGCTTTTGCTGGAGGACGCTGGCGGAGCGGCGTTGAGGCCGTCTGAAAGGGCGGCGGACGGGCTTTCAGACGGCCTGTCGGAGACGCCCATGATTTGGTGCAACACGGCGCCGGCGTTGCCGACGCTTTCGGTGCGGTCGGCGCGGGTGTCGGCCAGCACTTTGTCGAGGCTGTGGAAAATGAATTGGTGGACGGCGGAGCTGTCGCGGAAGCGGATTTCGGTTTTGGCGGGGTGGACGTTGACATCGACGGCTTCGGGCGGCAATTCGAGAAAGAGGACGAAGGCGGGGGTGAGGGCGTGGTGTAGCACGTCGCGGTAGGCCTGTTTGACGGCGTGCAGCATGACTTTGTCGCGCACGAAGCGGCGGTTGACGAAGCAGTATTGCTGCGCGCTTTTGCCTTTGGCGAAGGTGGGTTTGGCAATCAGGCCGCGCAGACCCATGCCGCCTGCGGCGGCGGATACGGGCAGGGAGGCCGTCTGAAAGTCGGCGCCGAGCACGGCGGCCACGCGCTCTTCGAGGCTTTGCGGCGGGTAGGAGAACAGGGTTTTGCCGTCGCGTTTGAAGGTGAAGGCGACGGCGGGGTTGGCGAGGGCGAGGCGTTCGACAACGGCGGCGCAGTGGGCGTTTTCGGTGGCGTCGGATTTGAGGAATTTGCGGCGGGCGGGGGTGTTGAAGAAGAGGTCGGCCGCTTCCACCGTCGTGCCCTCGGGATGGGCGGCGGCGGACACGGCGGAGAGGGCGCCGTCTTCGGCGCGGATCTGACAGGCGTGGCTTTGGCCGCTCTGGCGGCTGGTGAGGGTGAGGCGGCTGACGGAGGCGATGCTGGCCAGCCCTTCGCCGCGAAAACCCATGCTGGCGACGTGTTGCAGATCGCCGAGGCTGGCGATTTTGCTGGTGGCGTGGCGCGACAGGGCAAGCGGCAGGTCGTCGGGGTGGATGCCCGCGCCGTTGTCGGTGACGCGCAGCAGCTTCACGCCGCCCGCACCGGCCTCCGCTTCGATCGCCGTCGCGCCCGCGTCGAGGCTGTTTTCGATGATTTCTTTCAGGGCGGCGGCAGGGCGTTCGACCACTTCGCCGGCGGCAATCTGGTTGACGAGGTGGTCGGGCAAGGCGGCTATGCGGGACATGGCGGGGCTCGTTCGGTGGGAAAAGGCGGCATTATAAGGCAAAGGGCGATGAGGCCGTTCCCACGTAGGCGGGAACGGCCTGTTCTTTCGGTTTTGCGTCAGTCTTTGCGGCCGAGAAAACGCTGGATTTTCGCGCCGAGTTTGAGCACCTGAGCCAGCGTGCCGGCGGGCAGTTTGATCATTTCGCGCGTCCAGCCGGTGGCGATGTCCATAAATTCCTGCGTGTCGCGGATGCGCTTTTGCACCTGTTCGTTTTCCTGCGCGAACTCGGGCGTGGCCATCAGCTCGTTGAGAAAGTGCAGCGTGGGTTCGATTTCGCGCTGCTGGCGCTGCTCGACGATGGTTTTCACCAGCACCCACACGTCGTCGGAGGTGGTGAAATAATCGCGGCGGTCGCCGAGCTGGTGGACGGTCTGCACCAGCTTCAGGCTTTGCAGCTCTTTGATGCTGTTGCTGACGTTGGAGCGGGCGACGGCGAGGGTTTCGCTGATTTCTTCAGCGTTCATCGGCCGGCCGATGATGTAGAGCAGCGCGTGGATTTGCGCCACGGTGCGGTTGACGCCCCATTTGGAGCCCATTTCGCCCCAGTGGAGCACGAATTTCTGCGTGGTCGGATTCAGTTTCATGGCGCGCATTATTGGATTTTTGCAAATTTCCGTCAAGACAGAAATTGCCCGCTGCCCTATAATCCGCGCCGTTTTGCCAACCCTATTTGGAGTCCCGACCGTGAACATCCGTATCATCGACCACCCCCTCGTCCGCCACAAACTCACGCTGATGCGCGACGCCGATTGCAGCACCTACAAATTCCGCACGCTCACCACCGAGCTGGCGCGCCTGCTCGCCTACG
>CAMURX010000158.1 GCA_947097615.1 uncultured Neisseria sp.
ATGCCGTTTTAGGACGCAAAAGCTGCCAAAATGTTGAATGTCAACACACCCTAGGCAAGATACAAAAAGGCCGTCTGAAAAGCATATCCCGCTTTCAGACGGCCTTTTTGACTTTCAGACGGCCTTTCTGATTGTACGACGATGTTGCAGTAAGCGTTGATTGAATAGTTGTATCCGATATTTTATCGATTTTGTTTTTTTAACGGGTTGTGTTCGTTTCAAATAACCGCTTGTCCGACGAGTGCGCTCCATCGCCGCGCGGCGACCTACTTTCTTTGCTTCGCCAAAGAAAGTAGGCAAAGAAAGGCGACCCCGGTTGCAGGCCGCGCTGGGGCGCGGCTTCCCTCACGCCGCACGGTTTTTCCGGTGCGTGCGAACTCGCCGCTTGGGCGGCTCAAACAGGCGCACGCTTTGATCCGGAAAAACCGTGCTCTGTTCGGCTGCGCCAGGGGATTTTAGCTCGCTGTGGTAACGGTTGCCGAAATTCAGCGGGTTGCCAAACCCAATATTCTCACGTTTCAAGATTTGTTGGGTCTGGTAACAAGCTGCGCGACTGTCGGTTTAAAAGTAGAAAAGGCCGTCTGAAAGCGGGATATGCTTTTCAGACGGCCTTTTATCGGCAAACGGGCGTTTAACCCGAAACCCGCTCGATTTTCGCGCCGACTTGGCTGAGTTTTTTCTCGATGTGTTCGTAGCCGCGATCCAGATGGTAGATGCGCTCGACGATGGTTTCGCCGCCGGCAACCAAGCCTGCAATCACGAGGCTGGCGGAGGCGCGCAGGTCGGTGGCCATCACGGTGGCGCCGGAGAGTTCGGCTACGCCGTTGACAAAGGCGGTGTTGCCCTCGGTAGTGATGTCGGCGCCCATGCGGTTGAGCTCGGGCACGTGCATGAAGCGGTTTTCAAAAATGGTTTCCACCACTTTGCCCGAACCTTCGGCCACGGCGTTCATTGCCATAAACTGCGCCTGCATGTCGGTGGGAAAACCGGGGTGCACGACGGTGCGGATGTCCACGGCTTTGGGGCGGCGCTGCATATCGATGGCAATCCAGTCGTCGCCCGCTTCGATAACTGCGCCTGCTTCGACCAGCTTGTCGAGTACGGCTTCCATCGTTTTGGGTGCGGCGTTACGCAACACGACTTTGCCGCCCGTCATCGCTACGGCACAGAGGAAAGTACCGGCTTCGATGCGGTCGGGCACGACGCTGTGTTCGCAGCCGTGCAGCTCTTTCACGCCTTCAACCGTCATGGTAGATGTACCGATGCCGCTGATTTTCGCGCCCATTTTGACGAGGCATTCGGCCAAATCGACCACTTCCGGCTCGATGGCGCAGTTTTCCAACACGGTTGTGCCCTCGGCCAGAGTGGCCGCCATCAAAAGGTTTTCCGTGCCGCCCACGGTTACCACGTCCATCACCACGCGCGCGCCTTTCAGACGGCCTTTGGCTTTGACGTAGCCGTGTTCGATGGTGATTTGTGCGCCCATGGTTTCCAAGCCTTTGAGATGCTGGTCAACCGGCCGCGAGCCGATGGCGCAGCCGCCGGGCAGGCTCACTTGTGCTTCGCCGAAACGCGCCAGCGTGGGGCCGAGCACCAGAATCGATGCGCGCATGGTTTTGACCAATTCATACGGCGCACAGGTGTTGTTGACCGTACCGCCGTTGATTTCAAATTCGCGGATGTTGTCGGTCAGCACGCGCGCGCCCATGCCTTGCAGCAGCTTTTGCGTGGTTTTCACGTCGGCCAGCATCGGCACGTTTTTCAGGCGCAGCGTGCCCGAAGTTAAAAGGCCGGCGCACATCAGGGGCAGCGCGGCGTTTTTCGCGCCCGATACGGTGATTTCGCCGTTGAGCGGGCCGTTGGCAGAGATTTTGAGTTTGTCCATGGCGGCAGACTTTCGTGGGAAAGGGGAGGGCGTTGTCGGGAAAACGCGCGGCGGAATCAGCGGCTTTTTTCCGCCCATTCCGCAGGCGTGGCGGCCACGGAAACGGAGAGTGCGTGCAGCTCGTTCGACGCCAGCTTGTCGGAGAGGCCGTCTTTAATCAGGCGGTGGCGGGCGAGGCGGGCTTTGCCTTCAAAGGCGGAGGAAACGATAACAGCGAAAAAGTGGTGGCCGTCGCCTTCCACTTCGATGTGTTCGCAGGGAAGGACGGCGGCGATGAGTTCTTTGACCTGTTCGGGCAGCAGCATGGCGTGTATTCCTTATTTAAATGGCGGGTTGGCAAAAGGCGGCGATTATACCGTATAGGCGGCAGGCCGTCTGAAAAGGGCGTGCTTTTAGCGGGTTTTTTCAGACGGCCTGCCGCCCGTTGCCGCCCGCACGGCGCGCCTATATACTCGCGCCTTTTCCAGCACACGCACCCCAAAGGACAAAAAACGCATGAGCGCCATCGCCGACGTGCAAAGCAGCAAAGACCTGCGCAATCTGCCGATCAACCGTGTCGGCATCAAAGACCTCCGCTTCCCCATACAAATCGCCGCCGCTTCCGGCATCCAAACCACCGTCGCCCGCCTCACCATGACCGTGCGCCTGCCCGCCGACCAGAAAGGCACGCATATGTCGCGCTTCGTCGCCCTGATGGAAAACCGCAACCGCCCGCTCGACTACGATGAGCTGAAAAACCTGACGCAGCAGATGTTGGAACTTTTGGGCGCGGAAGCGGGCGCCATCAGCGCCTCGTTTCCCTTTTTCCGCCGAAAAACCGCGCCGGTGTCGGGCATCCAGTCGCTGCTCGACTACGACGTCACTCTCGGTGGCGAGGTGGAAAACGGCGCCTACCGCCACACGCTGAAAGTGCTCGTTCCCGTCACCAGCCTGTGCCCTTGCTCCAAGGAAATCTCGCAATACGGCGCGCACAACCAACGTTCGCACGTTACCGTCTCCCTCGTCTGCCGCGAACACGTCGCCATAGAAGACATCATCGACATTGTCGAGGAACAGGCGTCCTGCCAGCTCTACGGCCTGCTCAAACGCCCCGACGAAAAATACGTTACCGAACGCGCCTACGAAAACCCGAAATTCGTCGAAGACATGGTGCGCGACGTGGCCGTCGCCCTGCGCGGCGATGAGCGCATCGCCTCGTTTGTCGTCGAAAGCGAAAACTTCGAAAGCATCCACAACCATTCGGCCTACGCCTATATCGCCTATCCGTGACTCCTGCCAAGCGGCAAAAGGCCGTCTGAAAGCCTGCAAAACGGGTTTTAACTCCGTTGAAGCTGCGCTTTCAGACGGCCTTTTGGCACGCGCCGGGCGCGGGCGTACAATCGCGCCTTTCCCGCCCTTACCGAAAAGGAGAAAACCGTGAAACTCTACACCAGCACCACCTCGCCGTATTCCCGCGCCATTCTGCTCGCCGCCCTCGCACAAGGCGGCCTCGACGGCCTGCAACTTGTTTATGCCGACCCGTGGGCGACGCCCGACGAACTCACCGCCGTCAACCCGCTCTCGCAAGTGCCCGCCCTGATAACCGACGACGGAACGGTTATCTGCGGCACGGCCTACGTCGCAGATTTCCTGCTCGGCCACCCGCTGCAAAACGCCGCCCAAGCTGCCGTTGCGGGCTATGCGCAGGCATTGCTCGACCAAGTCGTCAAAGCCTTTTCGCTGGCGAAATTCCTGCCGCAAGACCAAGCCGAACACCCGCACATCCCGCGCGCCCGCGAAGCCGTCGTGCGCGGCCTCGAACACGCGCCGCAGCTGGACGCGCAATGCAGCGGCTTCGACCGGCACTTGCTTGCCATGGCTTTTTCCTATGCCGAGTTGCGCCACCCGACCCTGTTCCCGCACCTGAGCGAGGCCAACCGCGCCGCTTTTGCCGAATACCAACAACGCCGCGACGTGCAGGCCGTTTCCATTGAAGCCTTGGAGCGCAAACCCGCCACCCTCGCCGCCGTGCGCGCCGCCGCCGCGTAAGCCTTAGGCCGTCTGAAAGACAAGAGGCCGTCTGAAACAAAAAGGCCGTCTGAACCCTGCAACAGGGTTTCAGACGGCCTTTTGTCTTTCAGGCGGCCTTACACGCTCTCGTCTATCTCTTCTTCGCCCCGCAGCAGCGCCTGCATCGCTTCGGCAATGCGCGTGTCCTGCCGCAGGCCTTCTTCCAACATCGCCTGGTTTTCAAAGGCATGCAGCTCGGGGTTGTACAGCACCGCCATTTTGCCCATGCCGTTTCTATCCATGCGGAAGAACAAATCGCCCGCTTTTTCGGCGGTTTCGTGCGGCA
>CAMURX010000159.1 GCA_947097615.1 uncultured Neisseria sp.
ACTGCTGAAAATGTTGCGGAATGATCCTTTAAAATGATTTTTGCTTCCTAAGCCCAAAATAAATACCTGCGGCGCGCGCGTTGTATGTTTCACGCCATCTGTTCAGGTGGCTGGGCTGCTTCAGCGGGTGGCGGCGGGCAGGGCTTGTTTGAAAGACGTGCCGAGCAGGCCGCCGTGGGTGAGGTCGGGATAATGGCGGTATTCGGCCGCCAACCCTTGTCCGCGCAGTTTGGCAACAAGTTTTTCCCCCGCGTCGGCGGGTACGGAGGCGATAACGGCGGCGCGTTTGGCCAGCATGTCGGCCTGTTTGGCGTCGGCGGGCTGTTTGTGGTGCGCTTTGCCGCTTTTTTCCAGCAGCAGGCTGCGGCCGCCGTAGGCATCCGCTTTGGCGGCGGCGCGTTCGGCGTAGTGCAACATCAGGCCGTTTTGCCACCACAGGGCGGGGTCGGCGGCGATATAGCGGGTGAAGGCTTGCGGCCGCTCGAACAGGGTGTAGAGGACGAACAGGCCGCCGTAGGAATGTCCCCACAGGGTTTGCCGCGCGGGGTCGGTGCGGGCGGCGCTGTCGACGGCGGGACGGATTTTGCCGTCGATAAATTCGAGCAGGGCAGGCGCGCCGCCGTTGCGCCGTCCGTCCATCAGCTGGTCGGGCAGGCTGTTGCCGGACAAATCGGGCGGGGTGTAGTCGTAGGCGCGGCGGGCGGTGTCGAAGCGCAGATCGGTTGGGTAGCCGATCAGCACCAGCACGGGCGGGTTGGCGGACAAGTCCTGCAATGCGGGCGCGGCAAGGTATTCGGGCAGGGCGTTGCCGTCGAGGGCGTAGAGGACGGGATAGCCTGTGGCGGGAGGCTGGCTGTCGGGAATGCCGAGGAAAACGCGGTAGGCTTGGCCGTTTCGGTCTTGGAAAGCCAGGGTTTGGAAGGTGTAGCCGCTGTGCGGCGCGGTAAGTGCGGAGAGATCGGCGGGACGGGTAATTTCGCTGTTGGGCGTGGCAGACGGTGCGGCGGCGGCAAGGGTGGGCAGCAGGGCGAGGGCGGCAATAAGGGCTTTCATGATGTTTCCGACGGATTGGGAAGGTAGGAATGTAAGGGAAAACGGCGGCGGAGGAAAGGCCGTCTGAAAGCACGGCGATTTGGTTGGAATGTGCTTTAACTTCACTGAAACTGCATTTTCAGACGGCCTGATGCGGAAAAACGGGCGCACCCGTAAGTGCGCCCGTTTGGACTTGGCCTTGCCGACAGAGTCCGAAGTATTTTTACAAACTAATGTTTTTAAATTATAAAATCTGTGGATAAATTTTCTGTTACCCACTCAGTTACCTAAAATTTTTTTCGCTTTGGCGTTTTTAGGCATTCGGCATAGGTTTTCGGCATGGGCGTTCAGGCATGAACAGCCTGATTCAGGGTGCGGGCTATCCATTCGTTCAGGCTGATATTGTCCGCCGCCGCCGCCGCTGCCGCCGCCGCGTGGATTTGCGGGCTGACTCGCACGTTGAAGCGGCCTGAATAGTGTTTGTAGGGTTCTATGCCGCGTTCTTCGCAGACGGCCAAAAATTCCCGCAGGCTGGCCGCGCCCTCTTTTTGCAGGTCTGCCACGTTGTCGGCGTAGAAGTCTGCGCCGCCGTTCAGTCCCAAAAATTCGCCCCGCAGCAATTCGGTTTCGGGGTCGTATTGGATTAGGGCTTTATGCCCGTTTATTGTCATCAGGTTGTTCATGGTTTCACTCCGTTTGCTTCCAGCCATTTGCGCACGCTTGCAACTGCGCCTTTGTCCGTGTCGGGGCTGGGATGCGGTCTGTGGAAGACCTGTACTTGTCCGAACAGAATCACGGCCACGCGGCTGCCTGCCCGCTCTTCTATTTCGCCGCCCAAATCGACAAACAGGGCTTCGATGTCCGCCCATTTGATGCCGCCGGGTATCGGGCGGGCAAATATCAGGGATAAGGTGCGCTGGTGTTTTTTCTTCATAATGGGTAACACTGTAATTTAGTACCATGATACAGCAAGGGCAACGGGGCGGGCAAGGCTGCGGGGTGTGCCGTCAGGCGGCGGGGCAAGTTCGGCGGCATTTTCCGCCTTTACCGCCCGCGCAATTTTATTGCGCAATAATATGCTGTTTTTGCTTAAACATTTCCTTAAACACGATTAACAAAAACAGCAAAAAAAGGGCAAAAAATGCGCGTGGGAGGCAGGGGGTCTAGAAAGCGGGTGCGTCTGAACTTTTTGCGCCCCCTGCCCCTGCCGTTGTCTCTGCGCGGGCGGCAGGGCGGGGCTTGCGGCGTCAGACGTCCAGCCTGAACAGGCGGCCTTTGCCCTGTGCCTGTCCGTAGGCGTAGCCGTCGGCCAGCCGCCGAGCTTCCATTTTCAACACTATCAGGGGTTCGCCGTGTTCGGTCTCGATAACGGGTTTGATGATGCCGACGAGTGAAAGCCGCTGTCCCGCTTCGCAGGCAGTCAGGGCGCGGCAGGTTTCGCGGTCAAAGGCGATGATGTCGGCGGGCAGGGATGCGGCGGGGAAGCCGCCCATTTTGTAGCCGCTTGCCAGCATCTTGGCGATGGCGTAGGTGCTGCCGCGCCGCGTTTTCATCATTTTGGGTTTTTGCAGCAGTTTCCCGCTGATTATGCCGTCTATCATGCGTATGGCCTTTCTGTTAATACTTTGTAAAGAAAACGGGGTGTTCAGACGGCCTTTGCGCCGTGTGTTTTTGCCCCGTGTTTTTGTTGTTTCGCTTATTCCGATGTTTTCAATGATATTTTTCTGTTTCGTGTATTTTTCTCCCCTATATGCATTCAAAAATCCGAAAAATGGTGGGATTGGTGGGGACGAAATGTTAAGACGATTTTTATTCAATATCTTAAACCGATTTTTCAGCCCCACCGGCAACCCCTCCGCCTCCTATTTTTGTGGGGTTGGACGTTAGGATTTGTTAAGGCTGTCAGGGTGGGATGCGGCTGGCCGCGCTTTCCAACCCCATGCCAACCCCACACCATCCCCACCAAAACCCCAACGGATTTATTTATCATAAAACTTATAAATATATGATTATAATAAGTTAAAACTACATATTTATATTCTGACCCCACCAACCCCACCAAATCGGCAAAACATATCAGTACGTGCGGGAAAAAGCGGCGGAGGAAAAGCGGATGCGGCGCGTCCTTGCCCGATATGGCGGCGGCGGGGCTGCGCCCCTTTACGCGCCCGCTTCGCCCCATTCTGCGGGCGGCACTTCGCCGACAAGGGTGTAAAAGCGGCCGGGGATGTTGAAGCGGCGGGCAAGGGCGGCGGGAAGCGGTTTTTTATTGCGCGTTTTGCCGCCGCCTGCTTTTTCGGTTTGCAGCCATCCGCATTCTGCCAGCACGCGGCAGACGAAAGACCGTTCAAAGCCTTTGCAGATTTCGGCTTCAAAGGCTTCATCCGTAATGTAGAAGGTGCTGTATCCGTGCGGGTTGTCCCGCTCGCCCGCGTGCCGGTTGCCCGCCACTCTGAAGCCCGCATGGTTGCGTTCGGTTTTATAGCCGTCTTCTCCGAAATTGCGCAGGTCGGCGAAGCGTTCGCCGTAGCCGTCACGCGTCAGGAAATCGCGGGCGTTGGCGATAATCTGCCGCTCTTCGCGGTTGCCCGCGCCCTCCCGTTCGTGCCATGCGTTGAAACACACCAGCACGCCCGCAAAGGCCGTTTCCTTGTCAAAGCCCGTTATGTCCCATTCGCAGGCAAGGGCGAGGCCGACGGCGGCCATAGTGAAGCGTTTGGACACGCGGGCGGGCTTGGGAATCCATGTGCGCGGGCAGACGGGCGCAAAACTCGCTTTGCAGGGCTTTCAGACGGCCTCTGAGGGCTTCGGGGTTGTCGGCCATGCTGTCGGCCAGCCTTTGCAGGTAGGCGCGGAACGGGGCGCCGTAGCAGCTTCGCGCGGCTTCTTCGAGATGGGCAACCAAAGCCGCGCCGTCGGCGAAGCCGTGCAGGGTGTCAAAGGCTTTGAAACCTTTGCCCGCGTCGGCGGGGACGGCAGGCAGGCGCACGGCCTGTCCCGCGTTCCATTCGTAGCCTGCGGCTTTCAGGTAGTGTTCGGCGTCAAATTCGCCCGTCGATACCGCCAGCACGCGCCACGTGCGGCGGGTGCGGTTGCCGCCTGCGGCCTTGCCTTGCAGCTTGGATGTGCCGTTGAAAACGGAATAACCGACGTCTTTCACGGTTTTGGGGTCTCCCTCTCCGATTTCG
>CAMURX010000160.1 GCA_947097615.1 uncultured Neisseria sp.
GATCACGACGGTTTTCAGACGGCCTTGTTCGGGCGGCGCGGGGCGGTAGAAGACAAAGCCCGCCAGCACCAGCGCAGCCCACGGCCGCAAGCCCGTGCCGCGCGGCAGCAGCCACACGCAGGCCGCCGCAGCCGCCAGCGCGGACAGCGGCCACGGCGCAGCGGCCACGCCCCATTCGGGCGCGTAAGCCGCCAGCCAAGCCAGTGCCTGCAAAGTCTGTTCGCCCAACCATGCCGCCGCGTATTGCAGCGGGTAAAACGGTAGCAGCGACGCCGCCAACGCCAGCGGCACCAGCACCCAGGAAAACCACGGAATCATCGGCGCGTTTGCCAACGGAGAGGCAAGGGGTAGGGCGGAAAACAGCCAGCCCGTTGCCACCGACGAGGCCAGTGTCGCCGCCCACTGCCCGCGCAGGGCGGCCAGCGGCCACGAGCGCCTGCCTGTGCGCCACGAGTCCGCCCACAGCAGAGCCGCCACCAAACCGAAGGACAGCCAGCTTCCCGCCGCAAGCGCCGCCGAAGGATCGAGCAGCAAAACCAAAGCCAGCGCAAACCACCAGCCGCGCCAGGCCGAAGCCGCGCCGCCCGCCACCCACGCGGCCGCCACCGCCGCCACCATCAGCAGCGAACGCAGCGTCGGCACGGCAAAACCCGCCAGCGCCGTGTAAAACAAGGCCGCCGCCACGCCTGCCGCCAGCAGCCAAACCTTCGGCCGGCGCGGCGCAACGGGCAGTACGAGCAGCAGCCGTTTTGCCAGCCATGCCGCCAGCAGCGCCACCATCGACACGTGCAGCCCCGACACGCTCACCAGATGGTTCAGCCCCAGCGGGCGGAAAGCCTGCCACCATTCGCCGCGCAACGCGTCCTGTTCGCCGACGGCCAACGCCCGCATCAGTGCCGCGCCGTCGGCCGTTTCCTGCGGCATCCGCCGCCAGCTTGCGCTGACGGCTGCGCGCAGGCGCAGGAGGCCGTCTGAAAAACCGTTTGACGCGGCCAGCGCCTGCCGCTGTGCGCCTGCCGTTGCCAGCGCGTCGATGCCGTTGGCCAGCGCCCATGCCTCGCGGCCGAAACCGCGCGCGTTGTTCTCGCCGACGGGGGCGCGCATCCGCAGGTTCAGCCGCCACACGCTGCCGGCAGGCCAGTCGCGGCGGCGGTAGTCGGCCAACTGCACGCGGTAGCTTCGTCCGTCGTCCGCCACCGCTTCGGCGGTAAAGCGCACCCGCCGCCCGTCGTCCTGAGACAGCCCCGTCACGCGCACCGCCGCTGCCAGCGTCTCGCCCTGTTTTTCAGACGGCCACCGCTGCGCCAACGCCAGCTCCGTGCGCCACACGCCGTAAGCCGCGCCGACAAGCAGCAGCAAAAGCAGCAAACCCGCGCGTTTCCACCGCAGCAGAGCCGCCGCCGCGCAGCAGAAAGCCGCCGCCCACGCAGCGGGCGGCGGCACAAAGGGCAGGGCGAACGACAGCAGCACGCCGACGGCGAATGCGGGCAGCAGGTAAAACGGCATGGCGGCTCCTGTCGGCTTGGGTTGGTGGTTGGGAAAAGGCCGTCTGAAAGGCTGTGTGGCTCGGCTTCCTGAATCCGACGTTTCCTTTTAAGGGGAAATCCGCTTTCAGGCCGCGTTTGTCGGGTGTTTTTCAGACGGCCTTTGAGGCTGTGAAACCGCGTGCGTCGCGGGGTGCACGCCCTACGGCATACGGGCTACGCTTGCTGAAAGCGGAGGGACGGCGTTTTAGGCTGCTTTGTGTCGGACTTGGCAACCAAATCTGCGCTTGCTCGGGTGGCATTTGCTCAATATGTTTCCCAAGAAAATTTTGAATCATCTTGGGGAATCAGTCCTGTTGCAAAATATTGCACGGCACATTCAAACGCTGTTTTTTTAGGCAATATATATTTAGGCTCAAACAAACCAAGCTGCCCTCCGGTATTTAATTCTATTTGTAATGTGCTTTTTTCATTCGCATTAATCAAATTAAAAACAAAACCGTTCTCTTCCCCTGTTACCACATACCTGCCATTTCCTCCGCCAATCATCAGATAGTTTTCTTCTGATGAAGACAAATTCACAAGGGTATGTTGCCTTTCATCTAATTTTTCCAAAATATCTAAAAGTTTTTTTGAATAAGCAATATGATAAATTTTTTCTTTGCAATGAGTGCCATTCCAGTTATCTAAAATAATTTCCATAATTAACAGACTTTCTTATTTGCGTGGGAAATATTTCCTGCTGCCGCTAAGACGGCTCGCCGTGCCACATCAGCGCGTTTTGCACGCGGCGCAGTTCGCGGCGGAGGTGTTTGGCGTGCTTGGATGGGGCGGATTTTTCGCGTCGTTTAACTGAGCCGACAGGGCGGCGGCTTCGCGCTCCAAGCTGTGTTTTTCTGCGGAGAGCGCGGCGGGGTTGTAGCCGCTGCCCATTGGTGGTTTTTGCCTTTGGGCGGAATGGGAGCTTTATAGCTCAATTCGATGCACGCGCCGCCGCAATGGGGACAGCGCGGGACGCGTTCTTCCTCGCCGCGCGGTCAAAACATCCAAACAGATGGCGACGGCGGCGGTGTTGTCGGCGATAAACAGGTCAAACAGCAGCTTGTCGGCTTTTTCCAAATCCGTTTTTTTGCGGGCGGAGAAATTTTTGGCAAGGGCTTGCGCCTGCTTGGTTTGGTTGGGCGACAGATTGGGCAGGGCGGGTAGTTTTGAGAACATTTTTGTTGGCTCCGGTTTGGGGTTTCAGACGGCCTTTGAAGTTGGGACACCGCGTGCGTTGCGGGGCGGCATACGGTCTACGCTTGCTGTGGGGATTCGGATGGCTTGGCAGAGGCCGTCTGAAAGGGCGGTTTGGGGTTTTAACTTTGTTGAAGCCGTAGGTCAGGCATTGATACCCGACGTTTTTTCAATTTGCCGCTGCTTGTCCGGCATTAATGCCGGACCTGCTTAGGCTTCTTCGTCGTACGCTTCCCGCGTCAGCACTTCAATGCCGCGTTTTTTGAGTTCAGCCAGCAATTCGGCGGGTGGGTCGAGGCTTTCGAGGCCGATGATGCGTTTGAGCTTGGGCAGGTGGGTGAGGTCTGCGATGGCGGCGCGGGTGACGGGTATCATCTGGTCGCAGCCGGGGTCGTAATACGGCCACAGTTCGGCGTAAAGCGGGGAGCAGCCGTCTTCGATATGGAGTTCTTCTATGGTGGCGAGCATCTCGGGCGGGATGTCGAGCCGGGTGAAGTAGTCGAGGATTTCGGGCACGGGGGCGTAGCCGTCGGTGTCGCGGCTGATGACGCGCGTTTCGCAGTCGGCGGCGAAGCGGTCGAAGTCGAGGCGGGGCGCGAGGGTGTCGCGGCGGTACATGAGTTCGTCGATGACGGCGAGTTTGAGGGCGGTGTCGCGGAACGGGGTTTGCGGCGGCGCGGCTTTGGCGGGTTTGGACGGTTTGGCGGCAGGCAGCAGGCCGCGCAGGGTGGCGGCGGCGGGGGTATCGGGCGCGGCTTCAGCGAGCAGGCGGATGTTTTCCCGCACGGGGCGGCTGCGCTTGAGCCATTTCATCAGTTCGGGGCGGCTGTCGTTCGCAGCATTTTCCGCCAAATCGAATTCTTCCAGCACTTGTTGTTGCAGGGTTGCGATTTCCGCCGCGCCGCATTGTGGCAGGGTGGCTTGGAAGATGGCGGCAGCGTGTTGGTAGGGGTAGCTGTCGGTGTCGCCGTCGCCGAACATTTGGCTGAGGCAGTAGTCCTGCCGGTTTTGTGCGCCGAGGGCAAGCAGGGCGGCGAAGGCGGCGATGGGGTCGGGGGCTTGTTTGAGGTAGCTTTCAAAGAAGCCGCTGTATTGTTCGGGGAAGCGTTGCAGGTAGGGGCGGACGAGGGCGGCGGCAGGAATGAAATTTTCAGGCTGGTCGTGGGTGCTGTGGTGGAAGTAGAGGTCGAGCAGGCTGCCGAGCCAGTTTGCGGCGCGGCTTTCGGGCGGCAGCGGGGCGGCGGTGGCGGCGGCGAGGTGTTCGGCAAGTTGCGCGCCATATTGGGCGAGGACTTCGCCGGTTTGGCGGGTGTTGTCGTAGCGTTCGGCGATGAACAGACGTTGGGCAAACAGGGCGGCGAATTCGTCCAAGCCCTGCCATTGTTGCCACTGCTGCGCGGCGGCCTGTTGGAGGATGCGGAACA
>CAMURX010000161.1 GCA_947097615.1 uncultured Neisseria sp.
TCAGACGGCCTCTGCCGCATCCGGATGCCGGTCAGCCGTTTAACACGGCGGGAACGAAACGGGTAACGGTGTCGCGCAGCTGGATCAGTTTGCCGTGGAAAAAATGCCCGGCCTGCGGCAGCACGATCACGGGAATGTCCTGCGGCGCCGCCCAGTCGAGCGACTGTTGCAGGGCGACGACTTCGTCGCTTTCGCCGTGTATCAGCAGCGTGCGTTCGGGATGCGGTGCGTCGGGCTCGCGTTCGCGCTCGTAATGGCGCACGGCGGGTGCAATCAGCAGCAGCAGGTCGGGCGGGCATTTTTGCGCGGCAAACAGGGCGACATAGCCGCCGAAGGAGAAACCGGCAATCGCCAGCTTGACCGCCTGCGGGTGGCGGCTGCGGGCAAACGCGACAACGGCGCAGCAGTCGTCGGTTTCGCCGCGCCCGTAGTCGTGTTCGCCGCTGCTGCCGCCGACGCCGCGCAGATTGGGCAGATAGCAGTGGAAACCCAGCTTCGCCAGCGCCTTGGCGGCCGTCTGAATCACTTTGTTGGTGTTCGTGCCGCCTTGCAGGGGATTGGGATGGTTGATAACGGCCACGCCCTGCTCCGCCCCCTGCGCGGGCAGGTAAATGGTTTCGAGAACGCCGGCCGGGCCGGGGATGGCGATGGTTTCGGGAGGGGTCATGTCTGTTCCTTATCGTTCGGGGCGCGGGATTGTACGGGCGGCGGCGCGGGTTTGTCCATCGGGCGCGGCGGCGGCTTTCAGACGGCCTACCGCCGTTTGCCGCGCGCCCGCTGCGGCGGATAAACGGTATAATCCGCCGCTTTTCCACACGCCGCTTTCCTGCCATGTTTGAAAACTATCTGCACCAGTTCGGCCTTTCCTTTATGGCCTTTTTCGCCATCATGAACCCCGTGTCCAGCCTGCCGGTCTACCTCAGCCTCACCGACGGCGACGACCGCCGCACGGCGCGGGCGGTGGCGCGCAAGGGGCTGCTGATTGCCTTTACCATCGTGGCCGTGTTTGCCTTTGCAGGGCGCTTCATCTTCGAGATGTTCGGCATCACCCTGCCCGCGCTGCGTATCGCCGGTGGCATCCTCGTTTTCCTGATCGGCTTTCATATGGTGCAAGGCAACCGCTCGCCGATGCACCGCCAGCCGGGTCAGGCCGACGCCGCGCCCTCTTCTGGCATGTGTTACGAGGAAAAAATGAACGTGGCCATTTCGCCGCTGGGCACGCCGCTTCTGGCCGGGCCGGGCACGATTGCCACCTCCATGAACCTCTCGGTGGGCGACTCGCTCTCGGGCACCGTGGTGGTGGTGGCCGCTTTCTCGCTGCTTTGTTTGATTACCTACACCCTTTTTGTTTTCGCGCCGAAAATCACCCGCCTCTTGGGCAAAAACGTGATGAACGTGGTGACACGGATGATGGGTCTGATACTGGCCGTGATCGGCACGCAGATGCTGATTGCGGGCTTGAAAGGCGCGTTTCCCCTGCTCAACTGAACGCGCATCCGAAAAGAAAAAAGGCCGTCTGAAAACATTCAGACGGCCTTTTTGCACACCATGTTTTATGCTTTACGCCTTCCACGGCAGCCACAGCCGTGCCAGCACATACATCGCCAGCCCGATGCCGCCGAGCAGGAAAAATACAATGCCCTTCTTGCGCGCGTTCGGACAGAACACATAAACGGCAAGGCTGAAACTGAAAAACATCGCCGCCACCACCCACACCAAACGGCGGTCTTGGAAGCGGTTGAGCGTGTAGCTCTCGTTCATCACCACATACATCTGCCACAAACCGGCAGCGCACATGGCGAACACGCCCGCAGGCAGGAAAAACAGTCCGAGAAGTTCTTTGCTCATATCGCTGAGGCCGTCTGAAAAAAGCGCGATTATACGGCAGCGGCAGACGCGGCCAAAGCGCGGCTTTTTTCAGACGGCCTTGTCATGCCCGCGCGTAAACGTTTGCGCTTCCGAACCAAACAGGCCGTCTGAAAGCGCGAAACGGCTTTTCAGACGGCCTGATGTCCTACTTCTCCCGCCACACCGGCAGCGCACCGAAAGCCTGCGCCGTCGGCATGATTTCGATGGTGTTCACATTCATGTGCGGCGGGCGCGTGTAGAGCCAGAGCGCCGTGTCGGCGATGTCCTGCGCGTTGACATACTGCGCGCCCGCGTACACCTGCTCTGCCCGCGCGTTATCGCCCTTGAAGCGCACATTGGAAAACTCCGTACCGCCGCACAGCCCCGGTTCGATATTGCTCACGCGCACGCCCGTGCCCTGCAAATCCGCCCGCAAATTCAGCGAAAACTGGCGCACGAAAGCCTTGGTCGCGCCGTAGACATTGCCGCCGGGATAGGGATACGTGCCCGCAATCGAGCCGATATTGATAACGTAGCCGCCGCGCCGTGCCACCATCTGCGGCAGCACCTGCCGCGTCAGATAGGCCAGGCCGAGAATATTGGTTTCAATCATGGTTTCCCAGTCGGCAAAATCCGCTTCGTGCGCGGCATCAAGGCCGAGGGCAAGGCCGCCGTTGTTAATCAGGCAGTCGATTTCGGCAAACTCCGGCGGCAGCTGCGCCAGCGCGGCGGCGATTGAAGATCTGTCGGCCAAATCCATTTGCAGCGGATAAAAATCCGCGCCCAAACTCTCCCGCATCGCCTGCAAACGCGGCAGACGGCGCGCCGCCCCGATCACTTTGTAACCCGCGCCGGCAAACGCCGCGCACATTGCCTCGCCGAACCCGGCCGATGCGCCGGTAATCAAAACAGCCATTTTTCCCACTCCTTCATAAACAATTTAAATCGGATTTTCGGGTATCATGCGCGCCCCTTAGGGTGTGTTGACATTTAACTTTTGCAGCGGATTTTTTGTCAGAAAATGGCAGATGCAAGGCAAAAATGCGAGCCTATGCCGCCCATAGGCGAGTATTTTTAACTCGGCAGATGCCGTTTTATGGCGAAAAAGCCGCCAAAGCGTTGATTGTCAACACACCCTAAAACATAAAACAATCAAGGAACACAGCATGAACAAATTCACAGCGGCCGCCCTGCTGCTCCTGCTCGCCGCCTGCGGCGGACAGCCTGCGGGCGAGCCGAAAGGGCCGGCCTCAGAAGAGCGCAGCGCCGCCTTCAAACGGATGATGCCCGAATTCTCGGCCATGGGCAAAATGGTTAAGGGCGACGAGACCTACAACGCCGCCAAATTCCAAGCCGATGCCGCCGCCTTCGCCGAGGCCGCGCAAAAACCTTTCGAGCACTTTCAAAACGACCCGCAGGGCAACGGCGACGCCCTGCCCGCCGTGTGGCAGCAGCCCGAGGCTTTCAAGCGCGAGCAGGACGCCTTTCTCGCCGCCGTGGCCGAGTTGAACGCCAAAGCGCAGGGCGGCAGTCTGGACGACATCAAAGCCGCCTATTCCGCCGCCGGCGCAAGCTGCAAATCCTGCCACGACAGCTACCGCCGTCCGAAATAGACACCGCCGCACGAGGCCGTCTGAAAACAGTTTCAGACGGCCTCATATCCTTGAAAGGCCGTCTGAAAACGCGGATAATCGCGCCCTTTCCATGCCGTAAAAACAAAGGTATTCCGATGACTTCACCCTTGGCAAACCCCATCCGCTTCCTCTCCGCCGACGCAATCCAAAAAGCCAATTCCGGCCACCCGGGCGCGCCGATGGGCATGGCCGAAATGGCCGAAGTATTGTGGACGCAGTTTCTCAACCACAACCCGGCCAATCCCAAATTCTACAACCGCGACCGCTTCGTCCTCTCCAACGGCCACGCCTCGATGCTGCTTTACAGCCTGCTGCACCTTACCGGCTACAATCTGAGCATCGATGATTTGAAAAACTTCCGCCAGCTGCACAGCAAAACCCCCGGCCACCCCGAATACGGCTACACCGACGGCGTGGAAACCACCACCGGCCCGCTCGGGCAAGGCATTGCCAACGCCGTGGGCATGGCATTGGCGGAAAAAATCCTCGCCGCCGAGTTCAATAAAGACGGCCTGAATATCGTCGACCACTACACTTATGTCTTCATGGGTGACGGCTGCATGATGGAAGGTGTGTCGCACGAAGCCTGTTCGCTGGCCGGCACGCTCGGCTTGGGCAAACTGATTGTGCTCTACGACGACAACAACA
>CAMURX010000162.1 GCA_947097615.1 uncultured Neisseria sp.
GCATGCCCTACCAGTGGTACAACACCCCCAACATCCACTGGTGCACCCTGCACGACTTCGACAAACTCTGCGCCCAAAACAACATCCGCATCCTCGAACGCGCCGTGATGACCGCAGGCCGCCGCGTCGAAACCCTGCCCAACCTCTTGGGCAGCCTCGCCTTCTACCGCGTCGGTTGAAGCCGTCTGAAAAAGGCCGTCTGAAAAAACGCCCGACATTGTCGGGCGTTTTTTCAGACGGCCTTTTTACTGCCATGTATCCTGAGCCAAAGCGCGGGGGCGGAGAGGAGATGCCGCCTTGCAGGTCGGATACTTGTACCGACACTTTGCCGCAACGGACAGTCTTGCACTTTCAGACGGACTGACGCCGTGTCAGATTCGGAAAGCTGGCCTGTGATATTGCCTGCGTTCAGACGGCCTCAAAACTTCACATTCACGCCGAAAATGAAGTTGCGCCCCATCTGCGGCACATAGGGCAGGTAGGAGTTGTGGATGTAGATTTTTTGGTTCAGCAGGTTGTTGCCGTCGAGCGAGAGGGTGTAGTCGGCTTTGCCGATGCGGTTTTTGTAGCGGATGCCTGCATTGACCAGGTGGTAGCCGCGCGTGGAATCTTCGGGCGCGGGTACGGCATACAGGCGGCCGGAGCGGGCTTTTTCTTCGTCGCTGATGTCTTCGTCGTCCATATCGACTTTGGGGTAGGTTTTGCTGAACATGCCCTGCGAGGTGCGGCGTTGGGCGAAGACGCGGGTGTATTCGAGGTTGGCCGTCCAATGTTTGCCCAACGCGCTCTCCAAGCGGAATCCGAGTCTGGCGGGCGGCGTGGCGGTCGGGGCGCGGCAGGGTATCGGTGCCCAATACGCAGTAGGTCGGGTCGCCGTCTTCGTCGGTGCAGTCTTCGCGTTGGCTGTAGATTTTTTCGCCGGTGATGGCGGGCAGTTTTTTCAGACGGCCTTTGACGTAGTCGCCGAACAGGGTGAATTCGTGTTTGGGCGTGATGTGGAAGCCGATTTCGCCTTCGAGGCCGGTAAAGCGGGCGGCGGCTTGGTTGTAGCGGCGGATGAACAGGTTGCCGCTGCGGTGCAGGTTTTCGTTGTGGATGTAGTTGGCAAAGCGGTTGTGGTAGGCGCTGATTTTGTAGTGCAGGCGGCTGCCGTGGTGGGCGATGCCGATTTCAAAGTTGTCGGAACGCTCGGTTTTGAGGTTTTTGTTGCCGTGCTCGAAGGAGTTGGTGGCCAGGTGTTTGCCGTGGTAGTACAGCTCCATCGGGGCGGGCAGGCGTTCGTTGTGCGTACTGGGTGCTGGGTGCCATAGTTCTATCCTAAATACATAAAAGAGTGGTACTTTAGCATTAGCCTTAAATTCTTAGGCAGCCTGAAAATGGATTTACTCTATTTTCAGGCTGCCTAATTAGTGAAATCTAATTGCAAAACAATGACTGCTATAATCCAGCAGTCATTTTTTCGCACTAGGCAGCCTGAAACCACCCGAAAGCCCCCATGAACACCATGCCCAGCAAGCGCGACCCCGCCCACGCCCTATATGAAACCTATTTCCTAATGAACTTCGTACAGCTCCCGCCCGAAAAGCAGCTAGAACATTTCTACCTGCGCCGCATCGTGCCCGTGCCGCTCGAAGCGCATTACCAAGCCGTAACGCTGGATACGCATTACAACCACCTAATTATCAACCCGCTGTACCAATTATTCGTCTGCATCGGGTTGTATTCATTTGAATTATTCCCGCTGCTGGTGCATTTATACGGCATCAGCGGAGAACGCTATGAACGCTGCGACCGCTGGCAGCCGCGCCTGTTTAGCGAGCGTTTTCAGGCTGCCTTTTTGAGCCATTTAACCGAAAACACATCGCGCGAAGGCTTTTGCCACGGCGCAGATTGGCAAAGTCTGCGCCGCCGCTGCCGCATTTTTCTGCAAACGGCAGATTTGCTGGAAAACCCGTGGCAAATCGCGTTTCCCCAGCCGCTGAAATTGAGCGGATTTTTGTATCCCGACGATTTTGATTGCTATGAAAGCGTGCCATATTGGTCGCTTTACGGCGAAACCATGGCGCGGGCGCAGTGGGACGAGATGAAGGCGATGCATGATGATTTGTATCGCGGGGCGGTTTAAGGCAGCCTGAAACGGGTTTATCCATTTTCAGGCTGCCTTTAACGTAGTCGCCAAACAAAGTGAACTCGTGTTTGGGCGTGATGTGGAAGCCGATTTCGCCTTCGAGGCCGGTAAAGCGAGCGGCGGCCTGGTTGTAGCGGCGGATGAAGAGATTGCCGCTGCGGTGCAGGTTTTCGTTGTGGATGTAGTTGGCAAAACGGTTGTGATACGCGCTGATTTTGTAGTGCAGGCGGCTGCCGTGGTGGGCGATGCCGATTTCAAAGTTGTTGGAGCGCTCTTTTTTAAGGCTTTGTTGCCGTGTTCGAACGAGTTGGTGGCCAGATGTTTGCCGTGGTAGTAAAGCTCCATCGGCGCGGGCAGGCGCTCGTTGTGCGAGACGGTGAGCGAGAGGCGGTAGTCGGGATGGAAGTCCCACAGGGTAGTGCCGAAAGACAGGAAATTCGGATTTTTAAAACGCTATCAGGGTGCTTGTCTGTCGGATAGGACAGTTGTTGAAGAGTACTTGATGAGATTAGGAGCAAATTGAAATGGAACATAACATTGATTTTAAGGATGGCATTATTACTTATGAAAATTTATTTTGGTTATTCAATAACACCAATGAATTAATTAATAAACTTGAATTCGAGGAAGATTTATTACAAGTACAGTTCTTTAATGAAAAATATATTTTAGATGTTGGATGGTACCCCACTAGGGGTAAAAATGGAAAATTCAAAGTTTATGTAATTAAAAATTATGATTGGGAAAATCCATTATTTGTTAGATCTAATAAAAAAATTAGTGGCTTAATTGACACTATAAAACAAGGAATCAAATGTATATATTCTCATGAGCATCTTCTCATTAATCGTAGCAAGCCGTAGCCCGCATGAAACCTCCAATCCCGACGTAGGGTGCGCGCGATACATACGCACGCGATTTCTGTTCAAAAGACCTCAGTCCCAACGTAGTATGATTGCACCGATGCGTACGGGAACGGGATAAAGGCCGTCTGAAAACGGTTTCAGACGGCCTTTTTGTGCTTGGGCAAGGGTCAGTATGACACCGTATCGCGGCCGCTGTTTTTCTGGATAAACTCGATTTTGTAGCCGTCGGGGTCTTCGGCGAAGGCGATGACCGTTGTGCCGTGCATCATCGGCCCGGCCTCGCGCGTGACCCTGCCGCCCTTGGCTTTGACCTTTTCGCAGGCGTCGTAGGCGTCGTCTACCTCTATGGCGATGTGGCCGTAGGCGTTGCCCAAATCGTAGGCAGACGTGTCCCAGTTGTGGGTGAGTTCGAGCACGGTGCTGTCGGTTTCCTCGCCGTAGCCGACAAAGGCCAGTGTGAAGCGGCCTTCGGGATAGTCTTTTTTCCGCAGCAGCTTCATGCCGAGGACGTTTTGGTAGAAATCGAGCGATTTTTGCAAATCGCCGACGCGCAGCATAGTGTGGAGCAGGCGCATTTTCGTGTTCCTTTTTCGTTGTGGTTTTTTTGAATGGGTTTTCAGACGGCCGATTGTAAGGCAGCGCGGCTGCGGGTGGCAAACTGCGCGCAAGAGCGGCAAAACGGTTGCGGGGGAGAAGCGTTTCGGTTATAAGGTTAAACAACGTTAACGGCGCGCCGCCGTGCAGTTTTTTTGATTAAACCGCCAACCGTAAGGAGCGAATGATGAAAATCGGCATCCCGAAAGAAAGCCTGGCAGGCGAAACCCGCACCGCCTGCACCCCCGATACCGTTGCCGGGCTGAAAAAGCTCGGCTTTGAAGTCTGCGTCGAAAGCGGCGCAGGTTCGGCCGCAAGTTTCGACGACGCAGCCTATGAAGCGGCAGGCGCGCAAACCGGCAGCGCCGCCGAAGTGTGGAAATGCCCGCTGGTTTACAAAGTGAACGCGCCCAACGGCAACGAAATCCGCCGCCTGAAAGAAGGGCAGACCCTCGTCAGCTTTATCTGGCCGGCGCAAAATCCCGAGCTGGTGCAAAAACTGGCCGATAAGAAAGTCAACGTGCTGGCGATGCATATGG
>CAMURX010000163.1 GCA_947097615.1 uncultured Neisseria sp.
GGCGGCAGCGGCGACGGCTACGCCAAAGTGATGAGCGACGAATTTATCGCCGCCGAAATGAAGCTGTTTGCCGAGCAGGCCAAAGAGGTCGACATCATCATCACCACCGCCGCCATCCCCGGCAAACCCGCGCCCAAGCTGATTACCGCCGCCATGGTAGAGAGCATGAAACCCGGTTCGGTGATTGTCGACCTGGCCGCGGCCACCGGCGGCAACTGCGAGCTGACCCGCCCGGGCGAACTCTTCGTTACCGATAACGGCGTCAAAATCATCGGCTACACCGACATGGCCAACCGCCTGGCGGGGCAGTCGTCCCAGCTTTATGCCACCAACCTCGTCAACCTCACCAAGCTGCTCAGCCCAAACAAAGACGGCGAAATCGCGCTGGATTTCGACGACGTGATTATCCGCAACATGACCGTCACCCGCGACGGCGACATCACCTTCCCGCCGCCGCCCATACAGGTTTCCGCCGCGCCGCAGCAGGCGCAGAGGCCGTCTGAAAGCCCCGCCGCCAAACCCGCGCCGCAGCCCGTTCCCGCATGGAAAAAACTCGCCCCCGCCGTGATTGCCGCCGTGCTGGTGCTGTGGGTGGGCGCGGTTGCCCCCGCCGCCTTCCTCAACCACTTTATCGTGTTCGTGCTTGCCTGCATCATCGGTTACTACGTCGTGTGGAACGTCAGCCACTCGCTGCACACCCCGCTGATGTCGGTCACCAACGCCATCAGCGGCATCATCGTCGTCGGCGCACTGCTGCAAATCGGCCAGGGCAACGGCTTCGTCTCCTTCCTCGCCTTCTTTGCCGTGCTGATTGCAAGCGTCAACATCTTCGGCGGTTTCTTCGTCACCCGCCGCATGCTCAATATGTTCCGCAAAGGATAGGCCGTCTGAAAAAGGCCGTCTGAAAGCTTTCAGACGGCCTCCAAAGAAACCCGAAAGCAAAAAATGAAATACATCCACACCACCGGCGAAACCCTGGAACACCTGCGCGCGCAGGCCAAAAAACAGCAGTCCAAACAGGGCGGGCAGATGTCCGCACTGCTCGGTGCCGCCGCCAAAGCGGCCGGCTACCAAAACTGGTCGCATGCCCAAGCCTGCCATGCGGCGGGCGAACGTTACGGCCGCACCCCGCTCACCGAAGAATGCTACACCCTCGAAGAGCACATCCGGCGCGGTGAAGACTACGTTACCGCCACCGGCTTCGAGACCGCCGAGCCGTCGGCCTTCCTGCTGTTTTCCACCGACCGTGGCGACGGCTGGCTGTACGACGTGTTCACCCGCCAAGCCCTGTGCATCGTGCGCCGCGATCGCGAATGCCCGATTGCTCCCGTCCGCTACGAAGAAAAGCGTTTCATCATCGGATGGGACGGCGAAATCGACCAAACCACCCCCATCCCCAGCCTGATGCCGGCCACCGAAGCCGCACAAGCCAAGCTCGGCTCTGCCTATATTTTTCCCGAATACGTCGGCTTTATGCTCGACGACTTGGGCAGACAGGCCGAGCGGCAGGCACGGGCGTTCCACGAACAGGCGGCAGCGGAAAGCAGCGCCGTTCAGGCCGTCTGAAACCCGAAACCCGTTTTCAGACGGCCTCCGCTCCGTCAAGGCCGTCTGAAAACCCCACCGCGAAAGGAAACCCATGAACACCCCGCAAAATCCCGTCGCCTGGTTCGGCATCCGCGCCGCCGACCTCGACCGCGCCAAACGCTTTTACGAAACCGTCTTCGCCTTCACCCTGCAACAGGCGGGCGCAGCCGAGGGCGCCAACCGCTTCTTCATATTCCCCGCCAACTGGCAGAGCCACGGCACCAGCGGCATGCTCTGGCACGACCCCGCCGACACCGCAACAGGCCACGGCGGCACCACCATTTTCTTCGAGTGCGCCGACTGCGAAGCCACCGCACAGGCCGCCGTTGCCGCAGGCGGCAAACTGTTACAGGGCAAATACCCCATCGCCAACGGCTACGCCGCCTTTATCGAAGACAGCGAAGGCAACCGCATCGGCCTGCACTCCCGCGCTTAAACCGTGAAGGAAAACGCCATGGACATCCACCGTCAAACCGCCGAACAGCTGCGCTGCCCGCACGGCGAAGAGGGCGCCGAGTTCGGCCGCAGCATGAACCTGCGCAACCTCGCGCAAATCCTCAGCGCCTTCGAGGCCGCAAGCATAGACGATGGCGCGCGCATCCTTGAAATCGGCTGCGGCAACGGCGGCCTGCTCGGCTGGATACTGTCGCAGGCCGACGACATTCATTACACCGGCCTCGAAATCTCCGAGCTGATGCACCGCGAAGCGCAGGCCTTCAACGCCCCCTTTATCGCCGCGGGCATGGCCGAATACCGCCTGTACGACGGAAACGGCCTGCCGTTTGCCGACGAAAGCTTCGACACCGTAATCGCCGTCAACAACCTTTACTTTTGGCACGACGCGGCGCTCATGCTTGGCGAAATCAGCCGCACCCTGCGCCCCGGCGGCCGCCTCTGTCTCAACTTCGGCGAGCGCGGCTTTATGCAGACCCTGCCTTTCGCCGCCCACGGCTTCACCCACTACGACGCCGCCGACGTGCGCCGCCTCGCCGCCGCCCTGCCCCTGCGCTGCACGCTCGAGCGGCAGGGTGCCGACTGGGCGATAGCCAAATCCGGTGCGCTGGTGCGGCGCGAATTTGTCGACCTAGTTTTTGAAAAACAGGCCGTCTGAAAGCCGAAAACCTCTTTTCAGACGGCCTTTAAAGCAGTTTGTAACCCGATTTTCCGTTATCTATCCGACCCCATTGAAGGAGAACCACCATGTCCCAAGGAATCGTTACAGCGGTCTACATCGTTGCCGCCGTGCTGTTCGTCTTTTCGCTGGCGGGACTGTCCAAACAGGAAACCGCCAAACAGGGCTGCTACGCCGGTATCGCCGGTATGGCCGCCGCCCTGATTGCCACCGTGTTTGCCGAAGACACGCACGGCCTCGGCTGGATCATCATCGCCATGCTGATCGGCGCCGCCGTCGGCATCTACAAGGCGAAAAAAGTCGAAATGACCGAAATGCCCGAGCTGATCGCCCTCCTGCACAGCTTCGTCGGCCTCGCCGCCGTACTGGTCGGCTTCAACAGCTACATCGAGCCGGGCAGCGTTTCCGCCGATATGGAAACCATCCATTTGGTCGAAGTCTTCCTCGGCATCTTTATCGGCGCGGTCACCTTCACCGGCTCGCTGGTGGCCTTCGGCAAACTCAACGGCAAAATCAGCAGCGCACCGCTGAAACTGCCGCACAAACACAAGCTCAACCTCGCTGCGCTGATAGTCTCCTTCATCCTGCTGCTGGTGTTCGTGTCCAACGGCGACGGCGCCTTCGCCCTGATTCTCATGACCCTGATCGCCTTCGCCTTCGGCTGGCATCTGGTCGCCTCCATCGGCGGCGCCGACATGCCCGTGGTCGTGTCCATGCTCAACTCCTATTCGGGCTGGGCGGCGGCGGCTGCGGGCTTCATGCTCTCCAACGACCTGCTGATTGTCACCGGCGCACTGGTCGGCAGCAGCGGCGCGATTCTGTCCTACATCATGTGCAAAGCGATGAACCGCTCCTTTATCTCCGTCATCTCCGGCGGCTTTGGCACGGACGGCGGTGCGGCGGCAGAGGGCGGCGGCGAAGTCGGCGAATACCGCGAAGCCTCGCCCGCGCAAGTGGCCGAAATGCTCAAAGAAGCCAAAAGCGTCATCATCACCCCGGGCTACGGCATGGCCGTGGCACAGGCGCAGTATCCCGTCGCCGAAATCACCGAGCTCCTGCGTAAAAACGGCACCCAAGTACGCTTCGGCATCCACCCCGTCGCCGGACGCCTGCCCGGCCATATGAACGTGCTCCTGGCCGAAGCCAAAGTGCCCTACGACATCGTTCTGGAAATGGACGAAATCAACGACGATTTCCCCGAAACCGATGTAGTGCTGGTGATCGGCGCGAACGACACCGTCAACCCCGCCGCGCAAACCGACCCCAACTCGCCCATCGCCGGCATGCCCGTGCTGGAAGTGTGGAAGGCGAAAGAAGTCGTCGTCTTCAAACGCTCGATGAACACCGGCTACGCAGGCGTGCAAAACCCGCTGTTCTTCAACGAAAACAGCGT
>CAMURX010000164.1 GCA_947097615.1 uncultured Neisseria sp.
GATCCGAAAGTCATGGCGAAAATGGCGGATTTGGAGCGGCAATGGCAGCAAACGGTCAAACCGTTTTTTCAGGCTGCCTCGGAAAATGAAAAAAACAGCACCGCCAAATTGAACGGTTTTTTAAAAACAATCAATGAAGTAGTCGGTGAAGTGGAACGCACCAGCGCCACTTACATCACTTGGCTGCGCTTTTTCCAAAGCGGCCTGCTGGCGCTGGTGCTGGTCAGCTCGGCGGTAATGATTTGGCTGACGCGGCTGTGGATTATCGACCCGCTGCAGGAATTGTTGCGCGGCGTGCAGGCCATTGGCGACGGACGCTTCGGGCTGCAGATGCAGACGGCAGGGCCGTCCGAATTTGCCGAAGTAAGCGGCGGTTTCAACCAGATGAGCAGCCGTTTGAGCCAGCTTTACAGCGGCTTGGAGCAGGAAGTGGCCGACAAAACCCGCGATTTGGAGCGCAAAAACTTTATTCTCGGCGTGCTCTATTCTTTTTCCGCGGTGCTGAACCGGCCGCAAACCGCCGCCGAAGCGGCCGCGGTATTTTTGGAGCGGGTGCTGCGGGTGGCCGAAGCCGATGCCGGCAGCGTGCGCCTGATCGACCCGCGCCGCCAGCGCATGGATCTGGCCGCCCATATCGGGCTGCCTGAAGAATTGAAGCATTCCGAAGCCTGCTCGAAAATCGGCGACTGCCTGTGCGGCACTGCCGTGCAGAACAACGAAGTGCACACCGTCCGTTTTTACGACAGCCGCCCGGCGGCAGACAACGAACACAGCTACGAATGCCGCCGCTTGGGCTTTGGCGATTTGCGCGTGCTGCCCATCCGCTACAAAGAGCAGGATATCGGCATCGTTACCCTGTATTTCAGGCAGCCTCAGGAGATTAGCGACACCATTACCGAGCTGCTGGAACTTTTGTGCAGCCAGTTTGGCGTTGTTGTCAGCAATACCCGCTTGGGCGAAGAGAGCCGTCAGCTGGCCGTTTTGCAGGAGCGCAACCTGATCGCCCAAGGCCTGCACGACAGCATCGCGCAAACGCTGGCTTTTCTTAATTTGCAGGTACAGATGCTCGAAAGTGCCCTGCAGTCCGGCAGCAGCGATCTGGCCGGCGAAAACCTGCAATTTATCAAAAGCGGCGTGCAGGAATGCTATGAAGACGTGCGCGAGCTGCTCTTAAACTTCCGCACCAAAATCGCCCGCCGCGACTTTGCCGAAGCCGCCGACGAGCTGGTCGAGCGCTTCCACCGCCAAACCGGCATCGCCGCCCATATCAACTGGATCGGCGACCAGGGCCCGCCGCTTTCCAGCGACCAGCAGCTGCAGTGCATCTTTATCCTGCAGGAGAGCTTGTCCAATATCCGCAAGCACGCCCAGGCCGACCAGGTAAACATCGAAATCGACAACGGCCGCGATTTCGTGATGACGATTACCGACAACGGCCGCGGCTTCGATACCGAGCATCTTGAGCGCCTGCCCGGCAACCATGTCGGCCTGAATATCATGCACGAACGCGCCGGCCGCATCCGTGCCGAACTCAAACTCACCTCCCAACCCGGTCAGACCCGCATCCGCCTGTTCCTGCCCGAGCAAGAAAGACATCCCGCATGAACGAGTCCCGCCCCATCCGCATCGTCCTGATCGACGACCACACCCTGTTTCGCAGCGGCATCAAAGCCCTGCTCGCCCGCCAGAGCGGCTTTGAAGTGGTCGGTGAAGCATCCGACGGCCTCTCCGGCATCAAAACCGTCCGCCAGACCGACCCCGATATTGTCCTTTTGGACTTGGATATGCCGGTGATGAACGGCCGCGAAACCCTCGCCCAAATCCTCAGCGTGCGCCCTCAGCAGTGCGTGGTGATGCTCACCGTATCCGAAGACGGTGAAGATTTGCTCGAATGCATGCGCTTGGGCGCGCACGGTTTTTTGCTAAAAAACATCAATGCCGACTTTCTCACCGAATCCATCCGCAACGCCGCCGAAGGCAACAACGTCTTTTCGCCCGAGATGATGGCCAATATGGTGCAGTCGCTGATCCGCCCCGCCAAGCCGGCCGAAGACCAGCGCCTGGAAGAGCTGACTTCGCGCGAATTGGAAGTGCTCGGCTATCTGGCCGCCGGCCACAGCAACAAAATCATCGCCCGCAGCCTGGATTTGGCGGAATCGACGGTAAAGGTTTATGTGCAGAACATCCTGCGCAAGCTCGAACTCACCAGCCGCGTGCAGGCCGCCGTTTATGCCGTCCAGCACAAAGTGCCCGTACCGGCACCGCCCAAAGCGGAATAACACCGGCGCCCTGCCCTGCACCGCCTTTTCGGTTTTCAGGCTGCCTGCCGCCCAAGCAGCCTGAAAACAGACAATCAAACGCTTTTCAGGCTGCTTTTACCCACCATCCGTGAATATAGTGAGCCAAAATAAAAAATATACGGCGTTGCTGCGCCTTGCCGTACTATCTGTACTGTCTTCGGCTTGCTGCCTTGTATCTTTTTTATTTTGACTCACTATAAAAGCAGCCTGAAAACCACTCCCCGCCTTTCAAGCTGCCTTAATGCGAAAACCGCCATGAACGACCAAGAACTCCTGCGCTACAGCCGCCACATCCTGCTCGATGAAATCGACATCGGCGGCCAGCAGCGCCTGCTTAATTCCGCCGCGCTGGTAGTCGGCTGCGGCGGTTTGGGTGCCGCCGCCCTGCCCTATCTGGCCGCCGCCGGCGTCGGCCGTCTGCTGATTGCCGATGACGACACCGTGGAATGGAGCAATCTGCAGCGCCAGGTCAGCTATGGCGAAAGCGACGTCGGCAGCCTGAAAACCGCTGCCATGGCCGCCCGTCTGCACGCAATCAATTCAGGCTGCCGCATCGAAACCTTCGGCCGTCTCGACGAAGCCGCCCTGCGCGCTCTGCTGCCGCAATGCGGCGTGGTGCTCGACTGCTGCGACAATTTCGCCACCCGCCGCGCCATTAATGCCGCCGCCCACGCAGCCGGCACGCCGCTGGTTTCCGGCGCCGCGGTGCGCTTTTCCGGCCAGCTTGCCGTGTTCCGCCACGACCTGCCCGAGCAGCCCTGCTACGCCTGCCTGTTTGGCGAACCCGAAGGCGGCGACGGCAGCTGCGCGCTCACCGGCGTATTCTCGCCGCTGGTCGGCGTGATCGGCGCGATGCAGGCGCTCGAAGCGCTGAAAATCCTGCTCGGCTTGCCCGCCCAACCGGCGGGACTGAACTGCTACGACGCCCTTGCCGGCAGCTGGCAGCATTTTGCCGCTGCCAAAAATCCGGCTTGTCCGGTTTGCTCGCCAAACAAGGGCAAAGCAGCCTGAAAAGGTTTTCAGGCTGCTTGTGAAACGGCTTGGGGTATTGTTATTTCAAAAGTATTTTTCGTTTTCGCTATCGCCCCAGAAGACAAACCCAAACAGGCAGCCTGAAACTTTCAGGCTGCTTTTTTTGCTGCCGGATGGATGCTGGAGGGGCTTTTCAGGCTGCCTACCCTAGCCCGCCGCCATGTCTGACTAATACTAAAGGAGTAGTTTGGGCTATTTCCAAAGCAAGCCCCCCTCCCCTGCTTACGCCCTAGCGCCGCGCCCCTTTCGGCGCATTTTTTTCGGCCTGTGTTTCCCTTACCATTCCGTGCCATAACGGATAAGGTGTTTTCAGGCTGCCTGAAGCCGCCTGAAGCATAGTCAAACAAATCCGCAGCAAACTAAGGAATACACAATGAGCCTCTTTTTAGACCGTCTGACCTTTTTCAAGCGCAAACGCGAACCCTTTGCCGATGGCCACGGCGTGCTGATAGACGAAGACCGCAAATGGGAAAACGCCTACCGCAGCCGCTGGGCGCACGACCGCATCGCCCGCTCCACCCACGGCGTGAACTGTACCGGTTCGTGCTCGTGGAAGATTTACGTGAAAAACGGCATCATCACTTGGGAAACCCAGCAAACCGACTATCCGCGTACGCGCCCGGATCTGCCCAACCACGAGCCGCGCGGCTGTCCGCGCGGGGCTTCTTACAGCTGGTATGTGTATTCCGCCCAGCGCATCAAATATCCGATGATGCGCGG
>CAMURX010000165.1 GCA_947097615.1 uncultured Neisseria sp.
CCCAAACACCGGCCGTACCGCAGGGCAAACGCCGCGCCGACCTGCCCCGCCCCGCCGCAGCCGCCCCGGCCGCAACCGAACTGACACAGGTCGAAACCCGCGCCGAATAAACGCGGCGCAACCCGGACAGCGGCAGCCGTTTTCAGACGGCCTGCCGCTGTTTTGCCGAAAACCCGCCGCGCAGGCAAAAGCAGAACCCGCTTTCCGCCGTGCAGCCCCGCCCGTTTTCACCCCGTTGAAACTTTGCTTTCAGAACCGCCATTGCCGCAGCGGCAGACAGGCCGTCTGAAACCCACCTTCCAACCACCGCAAGGAGCAATCATGAGCCTCACCTACGACACCGACGGTTTCCCCACCTATTACAGCAAAGCCCCCGTCCTCATCCTGCGCGACCCTCTGGCCGCCTTCCTCGGCGCGTCGGAAAGCGGCCTAATTACCTACCGCTACCTCGACGCGGTGAAACTGGCCGGGCACTCCTGCCCCACCGTCGCCGGCGCCTACCTGATGGTTTGCTGCGGCCTCAAAGCCCTCTACGGCGGCGACATTCCCGAGCGCGGCGGCATCGAAGTGCAGATGCAGGGCGCGCGCGACGAAGGCACGACGGGCGTGATTGCCGCCGTGGCCACCCTGCTCACCGGCGCGGCCTCCGAACAAGGCTTCGGCGGCATCGGCATGCACCGCCGCTTCTCCCGCCGTAACCTGCTCGCCTTCGACGGCAATATCGACGGCGTCCTCTCCCTGCGCCGCCGCGACAACGGATCGGCCGTAGAAGTCTTCTACCACGCCGGCCTCGTCCCCTTCGCCCCCGAAATGGCCGACATCATGCCCAAAGCCGTTTCCGGCAGCGCCACCGCCGACGAGCTGCGCCAATTCCAAGAAATGTGGCAGGGGCGCACCAAAGCCATACTGGTCGACAACGCCGACAATCCCAAACTGATCGAAGTGCGTCCGCTGCCCTGATCTGCCGCCGCACAAAGGCCGTCTGAAAGCAAAAAAAAAACGCTTTCAGACGGCCTCCCGCCACCCAGTCAAACAATATGCAAAACATCCGCTTCACCAAAGAAGACGGCATCGCTTCTTCCGTCGAACCCGTTTTCCTGCCGCCGCTGGACGCCGCCGCCGAGGTGTGGGTTTACAGCGAAAGCAGCCGTTATGCCGATTTCTCGCCACGCCAGCGGCGGATTTTCGCCGACTTTCTCGCCCTGCCCGACCAACGGGTTGTGCTGGGAAAGGAGACGGCCGCGCTCTACCGCGAACAAATCCGCGCGAGCCGCATTGTTCCCCGCGCGTCCGACCGCCCCGAACCCGCATACACCGCCTGCATCGTCCCCGCCCACGGCAGTTGCGCCGACGACTATCTCTATATCATCGGCGAAACCAACTGGCGCATTGCCGACAGCGACTGCTGTTTTGAAACGGAATACCTCTTTGTCAACAACCGTCTGGCCGCCGTCGGCGAAATGAGCGGCGATTACGCCCTTTTCCCGATTGCAGCGGAATAAAGGCCGTCTGAAAAACTATTTTCAGACGGCCTCAACCCCCAACCCACCCGCCCCCATGATTTACCACCGCATTGCCCTTAATGTGCCCCTTTCAGACGGCCTTTTGACCTATTCCCATCCCGAAACCCTGCCGCTTGGCACGCGCGTGGCCGTGCCGTTTCGCGGGCGCGTGATGGTGGGGATTGTGTGGGAAGCCGGTATTGCGCCCGATTTTGACCCGGCCAAGATTTTGCCCGTTCAGACGGCCTTTACCGCCGAAATGCCGCTGCCCGAAGACTGGCACGGCCTGATTGCGTTTGCCTCGCGCTATTACCACTATCCGCTCGGCCAAACCGCTTCGCTCGCGCTGCCGCAGGGTTTGAAAGAGCCGAAGGACGTGGAGATGCCGCAGCCGCCGCTGTTTTACGCTTTAAACGAAGCAGGCAGGGCGCAAGAGCCGCCGAAGGCGCGTTTTCACAAAAAAGCCGCGCTGTGGCAGGCGTTGGCCGATTCAGACGGCCTTGCGATGGCGCAGCTCAAACGCATCAACGCGCAGGCGGCCAAGCTGGTGGACGAATGGTTGGCGCAGGGCTGGATAGACGCGCATACGGCGGGCAAACCCGTGTTGATGCCCTCTGAAAAAACGCTTAACCCCGACCAGCTCGCCGCCGCGCAGGCGGTTCAGACGGCCTTCGGGCGGTTTGCGCCCTTTTTGCTTTATGGCATCACCGGCAGCGGCAAAACCGAAGTGTATTTCGATGTGATGGAAAAAGTGTTGGCATCGGGGCGGCAGGTATTGTTTTTATTGCCCGAAATCAACCTTACGCCGCAGCTTTTGGCGCGTGTGCAGGCGCGGTTTGCCGACGTGCCTACCGCCGTGTTGCACAGCCAGACCGCCGCCGGACGGCGCACGCAGGATTACCTTCGCGCGATGGCAAATCAGGCCAAGCTGGTCATCGGCACGCGGCTGGCGGTGTTTACGCCGCTGGCCGATGTCGGGCTGATTGTGGTGGACGAAGAGCACGACGGCTCGTTCAAACAAGACAACGAATTGCGCTACCACGCCCGCGATTTGGCCGTGTGGCGGGCGAAGCAGGGCGGCTGCCCGATTATGCTCGGCAGCGCGACTCCGAGTTTGGAGAGCTGGCACAAAGCGCAAAGCGGCGCGTATCAATTATTGGAACTCGCCCGCCGCGCCAACCCCGCCGCGCGGCCGCCGCAGGTGGAAATCCTCAACGTAGGCCGTCTGAAACTCGACAACGGCTTCTCGCCGCAAGCCCTCAAGCTGTTGAAACAGAATTTTGCCGCCGGCGGCATGTCGCTGGTGTACCTTAACCGGCGCGGCTATTCGCCCGCGCTGTTTTGCGGCGACTGCGGCCACACATTCGGCTGCCCCAACTGCTCGGCCAAAATGGTATTGCACCAACGCGCCCGCCAACTACGCTGCCACCATTGCGACCACCGCACCGCCATCCCGTTCAAATGCCCCGACTGCGGCAACCAAGACCTCACCGCCGTCGGGCAGGGCACGCAGCGCGTCGAAGAAACCCTGCGCGCCTTTCTGCCGCAGGCATCGGTGGTGCGCGTCGACAGGGACAGCACCGCCCGTAAAAACGACTGGGACGAACTCTACCGCCGCATCGGCGAAGGCGGCATCGACATTCTCGTCGGCACGCAAATGCTCGCCAAAGGCCACGATTTCGCGCGGCTCAACCTCGTTATCGTGCTCAACGCCGACGGCAGCCTGTACAGCGCCGACTTCCGCGCCCCCGAACGCCTGTTTGCCGAACTCATGCAGGTATCCGGACGCGCCGGCCGCGCTGACACCCCCGGCCGCGTCCTCATCCAAACCCAAATCCCCGACCACGCCGTATTTTCCGCCGTCAAAGCGCAGGACTACCGCCTGTTTGCCGATGCCGAGCTGACCGAGCGGCAGCAGTTTGCCATGCCGCCCTTCGGCTTTCAGACGGCCATCCGTGCCGACGCGCCCGACATCGCCGCCGCCATGAATTTTCTCAACCGAATCCGCGACACCCTCGCCCCCGCGCTGCCCGAGAGCGTTACCCAATTTGGCGCCGCCCCCATGCTGATGGTGCGCCTGGCCGAACGCGAACGCGCCCAGCTTTTCCTCGAATCGGCCTCGCGCAAAGACCTGCACCACGCCGTATCGCTGTGGATACAGGCTCTGCAGCAGGAGCGCGAGCACAAAATCCGATGGTCGGCGGATGTCGACCCGCAGGAGGCGTGAGGCCGTCTGAAAAGGCAAAATCCGCCAAGCAATCGCCCACCAAATGCCGCCGCAACAAACAAAGGAGCAGGCCATGCCGAACGAGCCCGAAATCGCCCAACCCCTTTACCGCAGCCCGCTGCGCCTGTGGCTCGGGCGCGAGTATTTTATTTTCAAGCGTTATTGCCGGTGGCTTTTCGGCGGCACAAACTGGGCGCGGCCGCAAAAACAGCCCGAAACGCCGTATCTGGTGTTCCGCCACCACTCGCCCGTACTGCGCCCGCTGCAGGGCGTCGATATGCGCCTGCAGGAAAACAAACGCACCAATCTGGCACTG
>CAMURX010000166.1 GCA_947097615.1 uncultured Neisseria sp.
CCGCCCCCAGCGGCGATGCCGACGCCCCCCTGCAACTGCAAATCTCCCAGCTCGACTACGACAACTACACCGGCCGCCTCGGCATCGGCCGCATTCTCAACGGCCGCATCAAACCCGGCCAGGTTGTCGCCGTGATGAACCACGAAACCCAAGTTGCCCAAGGCCGCATCAACCAGCTTTTGGGCTTTAAAGGCTTGGAGCGTGTGCCGTTGGAAGAAGCCGAAGCCGGCGACATCGTGATTATTTCCGGCATCGAAGACATCGGCATCGGCGTAACCATTGCCGACCGCGACAACCCCGTCGGCCTGCCGATGCTCAGCGTGGACGAACCCACCCTGACCATGGACTTTATGGTCAACACCAGCCCGCTGGCCGGCACCGAAGGCAAATTCGTAACCAGCCGCCAAATCCGCGACCGCCTGCAAAAAGAGCTGCTCACCAACGTCGCCCTGCGCGTGGAAGACACCGCCGATGCCGACGTATTCCGCGTATCCGGCCGGGGCGAGCTGCACCTCACCATCCTGCTGGAAAACATGCGCCGCGAAGGTTATGAGCTCGCCGTCGGCAAACCGCGCGTCGTGTTCCGCGAAATCAACGGCCAAAAATGCGAACCCTATGAAAACCTGACCGTGGACGTGCCCGACGACAACCAGGGCGCGGTAATGGAAGAACTCGGCCGCCGCCGTGGCGAGCTCACCAATATGGAAAGCGACGGCAACGGCCGCACCCGCCTCGAATACCACATCCCCGCCCGCGGCCTGATCGGCTTCCAAGGCGAATTCATGACCATGACGCGCGGCGTCGGCCTGATGAGCCACGTCTTCGACGACTACGCGCCCGTGAAGCCCGATATGCCCGGTCGCCACAACGGCGTACTCGTTTCCCAAGAGCAAGGCGAAGCCGTCGCCTATGCCCTGTGGAACCTCGAAGATCGCGGCCGCATGTTCGTTTCCCCCGGCGACAAACTCTACGAAGGCATGATCATCGGCATCCACAGCCGCGACAACGACTTGGTCGTCAACCCGCTCAAAGGCAAAAAGCTCACCAACGTGCGCGCCAGCGGCACCGACGAAGCCGTGCGCCTGACCACGCCGATTAAATTGACGCTGGAAAGCGCGGTCGAATTTATCGACGACGACGAACTGGTCGAAATCACCCCCCAATCCATCCGCCTGCGCAAACGCTACCTGAGCGAGCTCGAACGCCGCCGCCATTTCAAAAAACTGGACTAATCCGTCGGCAAGAGGCCGTCTGAAAGCGCAATGCAGCATCTGCCTTCTTTCAGACGGCCTCCTTCAAACAGGCAAAACGGTAAAAGGCCGTCTGAAATCCCTTATCGGGCTTTCAGACGGCCTTTTTTGCTGCGGAATCGGAATCATCAGCCTTCGGCAAAATTCCTGCCGCGAAAACGCGCTGCGGATGGCGCGGCTGCCCGGCAGGCGCACCACGGCGGAGGGAATGCCGTGCTTGTCGGCTTGTTCTGCCAATATTTCCGCCGTTCCTGCTGCTCTGCCTCGCGCAGGATTTGCGCCGGCACAAAGCAGACGAAAATGCGGCAGCCGGTCAGGTCTTACGCTGTGGAAATTTGCAGGAGCAGGCTCACGGTTTTCTCTTTTCAGACGGCCTCTGCGTGATGCGGACAACAGGTTGCACAAAACCGTATTCCAGCCACTCTTCCGACGGCGGCAGGGCGAAGCCTTGCAGTGTCAACAGGCCGTTTGAAAAACGGTATGCCGCAACTGCTTCGAGCGGCTCAATACGGCTTTCGGCAATCGTGCGCGAACGCCCGGTTTTCGCATGGTAGGCGCGGCCGCGGAACTGCTGCCAGTCGGAAATTTCGATCACGACGTTTGGCGCAAAAGCCTGCAAATCGGTGTGGTAGATTTCTGCGAAATGCAGCGTGATATGTTTGCCGCCGATCTGTATGTTTTCCAACAGGCAGTCGGCGGTTTCCACATCTTGCGGACGGATAAGGGACGCGCTCATTTTTTGTTCCTTTCAGAAACGTCATCCCCGCGTAGGCGGGGACGCCTTTTCATCTTCGGACGGAAGGAATATTTTTCGTCAAAACCCTTGTTGCCGATTTTGGCTTGGTCGGGCACGGGCGGGCTGGTTTCGGTTTCGCTTTTCAGTTGCGAAAGGTATTCGACGATTTTCTGCCAGACGAAATCGGGGTCGATGTAGATGCCTAGAGCGGATAGCTGCGGGTTGGCGGCGTAGGCGGTTTTGCTGCCGACATTGCCTATCTTTTCATCATGGACAAAATAGGCCAGCAGCAGCGGAATATCATGGTATGGCCGCAGGCGCGCATCGTCATCGCGCCTGATTTCCTTCGGCATCAATGCCTGACGGACTGCTTCGCTGCGGTGTTCCCAGATGTTGTAACCGATCAGACAGTATTCCTGCCCGTCACAAAAGCGGAGAAATTTGTCCATCCAGCCGTTGCGGTTTTCGATGCGGACGGACTCGATATCCGCTGCGCCGTACACGCGTTCGCCGCTGTTGAACAAGGCCGTCTGAACATTGCCCACATACAGCCACGACACGACGACGCACGCGCCAAACTCTTTTTCCCATTCGGGCAGCGGCGCGGGCAGCGATTTGGGCGCGGGCAAATCTTCGCGCGCGCGGCGGTCAAAAATCAAAATCGGATCAACGCCGTATTTGGCGACTTTGAAATCGTAAAAATCTTTAAATTTGCTGATGATTTTCATGTTTTATTCTCCTGCTGCGTTGAGGCCGTCTGAAAGTGTTTTGACTTTGTTGAAGCTGCGCTTTCAGACGGCCTGTTTTCAAAACCCGTTTTTCAATTCGCGCAGGGCGGTGAAAACGGCGGTTTCATCGTGCAGCTCGCGGCCGCAGAGTTCGGCGGTGCGGCGGCGGACGGCGGCTTCGCCGGTGCGCAGAAAGGGGTTGATGCGCCGCTCGTGGGCAAGGGTGACGGGCAGGGTGGGGGTGTGCGCGGCCTCTTTGCGGGCGCGAGCGGTGTCGGCATTGTCGGGTTCGATGTGGGCGGCGAAGGCGAGGTTGGCGGCGGTGTATTCGTGGGCGGGGTAGACGAGGGTGTCGGGCGGCAGGGCGGCGAGGCGGCGGCAGGAGGCGGCGAGTTCTTCGGGCGTGCCGGTGAAGGCGCGGCCGCAGCCGGCGGAGAAGAGGGTGTCGCCGCAGAAGACGTGCAGGCGGCCTGCGTCGTGCAGCAGGTAGGCGAGGTGGCGGTCGGTGTGGCCGGGGATGTGCCACACGTCGGCGTGCCGTCCGGCAAAACGGATTTTGCTGCCTTCGCCGACGGTTTCGTCCGCTTCGGCAATGTCGCTGTTGCCGCAGACGGTGCAGTCGGGGAAGCGGCGTTTGAGTCCGGCGATGCCGCCGGTGTGGTCGTGGTGGTGGTGGGTAATCCAGATTTGCGTGAGGACGAGGCCGCGCGCGTGCAGGTAATCGAGCACGGGCGCGGCCTCGCCGGGGTCGACGCAGGCGGCGTTGAGGCCGTCTGAAAGCAGCCAGATGTAGTTGTCGGACAGGGCGGGGATGGGGGTGATGTTTAGGGGTTTGTTCATGGGATTCCTAATGTTTGTCTTTCGGCGGCACGGGCGCGAACCAGCCGACCAGAAGCAGCAGCAGGCCGACGATGATAAAGGAGGCGATGCGTTCGATGCCGCCGCTGTTGCCCAGCTCGACGAGGAAGAGTTTCACCACCACCGCGCCCATCAGCGAGGCGCCGCCTATCCAGCGGCTGCGGCTGCCGCTGCGGTTGCCTGCCACCATCAGCACGATGGCCGCACCCGCCCACACGACGGACAGGCTGGCCTGCAAGCCGACGGAGCGCAGGAGTTCGGCCAGATTCCAGCCGATGCCGCCGTAGAAATGCCAGACGCGCATCACGCCCGCGCTGAGGGTGAAAAAGGCGAGGGCAGACAGGGCGTATGCGGCAAAACGGCGCACTTCGCCGCTCCATGCGCCGTGCGGCAGCGTGCAAAAGCCGAACCACAGCAGGCCGGCGGCGGCCAGTTCCGTCGGGTTAAACAGCGGCAGATACGGCAGGG
>CAMURX010000167.1 GCA_947097615.1 uncultured Neisseria sp.
GTGCCGCCCCTGCCCGATGTGCAAGCCGTACCACTGGCCGCACAAGGCGGGGAAGCGGCGGCACGGCGGCTGTGGGCAGGCTTCCTGCCGCGCCTGTCCGACTATCCGCTGCACGGCGGTTTCCCGGCTAAAAAAGGCGTATCGCAACTGTCCGCCCACTTCTGCTTCGGCACCTTGTCCGTCAGAGAGATATGCCGCGACATCCGCGCAGGCGGACAAGACGGGGCGGCATGGCTGGACGGGCTGGCGCGCCGCGCCTACTGCCGCCGTACCGTACCGCTTTCAGACGGCCTGTTGGAATTGGCCACGAAAGGAGGCAGGGCGGTACTGCATTGGCTACAACCGCCGAAAATGATTCGGGAGACCGACGTGAGCGGCAGCGAAAACTTGATGCGCTGGCAAGAGGGCCGGACGGGCGTGCCGATAGTCGATGCCGCCATGCGCGCCCTCAACGGCGGCGGAAACCTGCATCCCGCCCTGCGCCGCCTGTGTGCCGATTTCCTCACAGGCAGTCTGAACATCTCGGCGGCGCACGGGGAAGCCTGTTTTGCCGCACGGCTGACCGATTACGAATATGCCGTCAATCACCACAATTGGCAGCAGGCAGGCCGTCTGAACAACCCGTTTGCCGAATCGCTGAACCTCGACCCCGACGGCCGCTTCATCCGCCGCCACCTGCCCGAACTGGCGCACCTGCCCACATCCGCCCTCCACGCCCCGCACCTGGCCGGCAGCGATGTCGAAACCAACGGCTACCCGCCGCCCTGCGTGCAGGTTTGAGCGCACATCGAAAGGCCGTCTGAAAAGCGGAAAACAGTTTTTCAGACGGCCTCAAACATATTTGGCGTCAGACGCGGGCGGTACGGAATGTGCCAACCCGTCATTCGGGAAACCGCCTGCCGGTGCGCCGTCTGAAAAACAATCGCTTCAGCTATCGCGGCAATTTCACTATACTGCCGCCGTTTCCATTCCGACCGACGGAGCTTTGATATGCGGGTTTTACTGGTTGAAGACGACGCCATGATTGCCGAAGCCGCCGCCTGCGGGCTGAAAGACAACGGCTATGCCGTCGATTGGATTAAAAACGGCGGACAGGTGGTCTCGGCGGTGCACGCACAGCCTTACGACCTCATCCTGCTCGACCTCGGCCTGCCGGGCTGCGACGGCTTGCAGGTTTTGGCCGAATTGCGGGCTGCGGGCTGCTCCGTGCCGATATTGATCGTTACCGCCCGCGACGACCTGCACAGCAGGCTCGGCGGGTTGGACGGCGGTGCCGACGACTATATCGTCAAACCGTTCGACATGGCCGAACTGCAGGCCAGGATGCGGGCGGTTCTGCGGCGGCACAACGGGCAAAGCCAAGCCCTGCCGAGCAACGGCCTGCTCACCCTCGATCCGGCAACCCACAGGGTACAGGTGGTCGGACAGGAAGGCGACATCATGTTGAGCAACAAGGAATTTGCCGTTTTGCAGGCACTGCTGATGCGTCCCGGTATGATTTTGTCGCGCACCGATTTGGAAGACAAAATTTACGGCTGGGGCGAAGAGGTGGAAAGCAACGCGGTCGATTTCCTCATCCATGCGCTGCGTAAAAAGCTGGGCAAAGAGCACATTCAAAACGTGCGCGGGGCCGGCTGGCTGGTACCGAAAGGCGATGAGGCCGTCTGAAAGCACGGCCTCAACGGAACTAAAGCGAGGCTTCCGCCTATAACAAAACCACCTGCAAACCATTTTTCAGACGGCCTTTTCCAACACCATGACCGATTCCGTTTCCTTCCTCACCCTCTTCCTGCTCGGTTTTTTCGGCGGCGGCCACTGCGTCGGCATGTGCGGCGGCCTGTCGTCCGCCTTCGCCCTGCAACTGCCGCCGCACATCGGCCGTTTCCGCCTGATTGTGCTGCTCAACCTCGGCCGGATATCCAGCTACACCGTCATCGGCCTTTTGGCGGGCGCGCTCGGCCAATTCGGTATTTCGCTCGACCAAACCCGCACGCTGCAAACCGTCCTCTTGACCGCCGCCCACGTCTTACTGCTGCTGCTCGGCCTGTATCTGGCGGGCTTATCCGACTTGGCACGCCGCATCGAAGGCGCGGGCAAACCCGTCTGGCGGCGGCTCAACCCGCTGCTCAACCGCCTGCTGCCGATTAAAAGCGTACCGGCCTGCTTCGGCGTCGGCCTGCTGTGGGGCTGGCTGCCCTGCGGCCTGGTTTACAGCGCATCGCTCTACGCACTGGGCAGCGGCAGCGCATGGCAGGGCGGGCTGATGATGCTGGCCTTCGCCTTCGGCACCCTGCCGAACCTGCTGGCCATGGGTTGGTTTGCCGGACAACTGAAATCCCTGCTGCAAAACCGCCGCGTCCGCCTGTTTGCCGGCCTGACCGTCTGTGCTTGGGCGGTGTGGCAGCTGGTGAAGGCCGCACGGCTGTTTGCCCTATCTTAGGGCGGATGGGCTTTGCCGAAACCGTGCATTGGTTCCGCAGCCCCTCCCTTCTTCGGCGGCCTTGTGTTCACTTGATTGAAACCGCGTTTCAGCTTCGCAGAAACTTTTGCTTTCAGACGGCCTCAAATGACAAATTCCATATCATCCTCAGCCTGTTTCCGGTATTGCCCGGGCGAAATGCCGTAAGCCTTTTTAAACGCCTTGCCGAAATGGGTTTCCGAACCGAAGCCCACCGCCAACGCTATGGCCAGCACCGAATCCGACCCCTGCTTCAACATTGCCGCCGCCTGCTGCAGACGGATTCGGTTCACAAAGGCATACGGGCTCATGCCCGTTTGCGCTTTAAACAGCCGCATCAGCTGCGCGCGCGACACCGTGGCCGCCGCCGCCATTTCTTCGATATTCCACGCCCGCTCCGGCTGCGCCAACACCGCCTGAATCACACCGCGCAAACGGCGGTCGTGCCAGCCCTTCAATATGCCGTCCGGCAGCGCGGGTATGCGGTTTTCCGATAAAAACGTCCGTACCAATAACACCAGCAGCACCGTCGACAGCGCGTCCACCACCGACTTGGAACCGTGCTGCGGCCGTTCGGCCTCCTGCTGCAAAATCGCCACCACGCTTTGCAACGCGGTATGGCGCATATTCAGAAACACCGTTTCCGGCAGGCTGTCCATCAAATCGGCCTGACGGTCGTAATCGAAACGGGCGCAAAACAAGCTCAAATCCGCCTTGCCCGACCCGCTGCGTTTTTGCGTAAACACACCGTTGGACGCTATCTCCACCCCCGCACCCGTATTGGCGCAAGCCGCATCACTACTCAAAACATGGCCGATTTTGTGCGGAAAAAACACCACGTCGCCGCTGCCCAGCAGGCGCGGTTTGTCCATGCCGTCCACCTGAAGCCAACCCTCGCCGTCCGTTACGATGTGCACCAAGGCCTGACCGCGCCGCGCCTCATGCCGCACATACCATCCGCCCTGAAACAGGCATTGCACGTCCACACTGCCGCTGATCTGCGCCAACGACACCAGCTTGTCGAGAATATCCATTTTTACGCCACCAAATGATACGATTTGCAGATTATTTTAATATAAAACGCGCAACAATGGCCGCCGAAATCCGAACCCGGACACACTTAACCATACGGATACGGTTCAAATTGGGAGAAGGCGGCGAAACGCCGTCCCGATTCGCAGCCAATCCGCCATTAGGAGCAAATCATGTTTAAAGACTGGAACGAACACACCGCATTGGTCAAAAAATCCTTCGGCGAAATGGGTAAAAAACACCCGAAAATGCTGCAAGCCTACGGCGCACTCGAGCAAGCCGCAGCAGCAGAGGCACTGGATGCCAAAACCCGCGAACTCATCGCCATCGCCGTGGCCGTAACCACCCGTTGCGAAAGCTGCATCAGCGTCCACACCGCCGCCGCCGTTAAAGCAGGCGCAACCGAAGGCGAAATCGCCGGTGCATTGGCCACAGCTATATCGCTCAACGCCGGAGCGGCTTATACTTACGCCCTGCGCGCCTTCGAAGCTGCGGAAAGCCAACGCTAAAAAAAGGCCGTCTGAAAACTCAACTTCCCACCGGAAGTTG
>CAMURX010000168.1 GCA_947097615.1 uncultured Neisseria sp.
ACGCCATGCACCAATACGCGGTGTGGACGACGCTGGCCGCCGCCGGCATCGGCGCGAACCTGCAACACTACAACCCGCTGATCGATGCGGCAGTCGCCCGCGAATGGAACATCCCCGCTTCGTGGACGCTGCGCGCGCAGCTGGTGTTCGGCGGCATCGCCGCGCCCGCCGGCGAAAAAACCTTTGCGCCGCTGGATGGCCGCTTTAAGGTGTTCGGCGCGTAAACGGCGTTTGCCTGACACGAAGAGGCCGTCTGAAAACACCGATTCAGGGTTTTCAGACGGCCTCTTTGTGTTTCCCGTGCTGCAGACGGAAAACGGCGCAGCGCCTGCCCGTTTGCCGCAAGCCTTGTAGGCCGCCGATTCCGCATCAACGCGGGAAGGACGGCATTTTTTGTTTCGCTCCGTTGCAGCCCGTTTTCAGACGGCCTGAGAAGTAACGCGGGCGGTTTGAGGCCGTCTGAAAGCAAAATCCGCTTTCAGACGGCCTTTTCCTGACGGCTTATTTTTTCCGCTTCGCCCGCGGGTGCGCCGCGTCGTATACCTTGGCCATGTGGTCGAAATCGAGCTTGGTGTAAATCTGCGTCGCCGACAGGCTGCTGTGGCCGAGCAGCTCCTGCACGGCGCGGATGTCGCCCGCCGACTGCAACAGGTGGCTGGCGTAGCTGTGGCGCAGCATATGCGGGCTGATGTGCTGCGGACTGCCGCCCGCCGCCGCCCAGTCGCGCAGGCGGTTTTGCATTTGGCGGATGCTCAGGCGGCGGCCGTGGCGGTTGGTGAAGAGGGCGGTTTCGCCTGCGGCGGCGGCGCGCTGCGGCAGGTAGGCGGCGAGGGCGGCGGCGCTTTTGCCGGTGAGCGGCACCTGGCGGTGTTTGCCGCCTTTGCCGCGCACGGACACCCAGCCTTCTTCCGGCAGCACGTTGGCCAAGTCCAAGCCCTGCGCTTCGGCCACACGCAGGCCGCTGCCGTAGAGCAGTTCGAACAGCGCGAGGTCGCGGGCGGCGCAGGCATGGTCGGCGTCGGCGGCGCGGTCGAGCAGGGCGTTGAGCGGTTCGGCGTCCACCGCTTTGGGCAGCAGTTGCGGCGCTTTGGGCGCTTTCAGACGGCCTGCGGGGTTGGCATCGAGCAGGCCGAGGCGCACGAGGTATTCGGCCAACTGCCGCCAAGCCGACAGTTGGCGCGCCATGCTGCGCTCGCCCAAGCCCTGCTGCGACAGTTTTTTCAAGGCGGCGGCAAAGTCGGCGCGTCCGACGGCGTTGCCGTGGCGCGGCATGATGTCGGCCAGCTTGTCGAGGTCGCGGCGGTAGGCGGCGATGGTGTGCGGCGATTTGCGCTGTTGGCGCAGGGCGTCGAGATAGGCGGCGCGGTGCGACAGGAATTCTTCGGGGGTCATGGGCGGCAGAGTAGGGGAGAAACGGTGGCAGGGTAGCAAGCACGGCGGCGGCGGGCAAGGGAGGCCGTCTGAAAATCAGAAAACGGGCTTTCAGACGGCCTCTTTTTGCTTTTTCATTTTCTGCCTTGTAGTGAAATCCGTGCGCGGCAGGGGAAAGGCCGTCTGAAAGGGAAGGCCGGATACGGGTCGGCGATTTTTGCTGTATATTGCCGGCTTTTTTTGAAGGAAACACGATGACTCTGCCCGCCTGTCCGCAATGCGGCTCCGAATACACTTATGAAGACGGCGCCAATCTGGTCTGTCCCGAATGCGCCCACGAATGGAATCCGCAGGAAACGGCCGCCGCCGAGACCGATGCCGAGGTCAGGGATGCCAACGGCGCGGTGTTGCAAAACGGGGATACGGTGGTGTTGGTGAAGGATTTGAAAGTCAAAGGCAGTTCGATGGTGATTAAGCAGGGCACCAAGGTTAAAAACATCCGTTTGCAGGAGGGCGATCACAATATCGGCTGCAAAATCGACGGCAGTGCGATGAATTTGAAATCGGAATTTGTGAAGAAAGCCTGACGGTGGTTTGCACCGACACAAACGGCAAAGGCCGTCTGAAAACCTGTTTCACGGGTTTTCAGACGGCCTTTTTGCTTTAGCGCAGCTTAACGCGCCAGATGTTTCAAATGGCCGTAGCCTGCCGCGTCCATCTCTTCCAACGGAATGAATTTCAGGCTGGCGCCGTTGATGCAGTAGCGCAGGCCGCCTTTGTCTTTGGGGCCGTCGGGGAACACGTGTCCCAAGTGCGAGTCGGCAGCGCGGCTGCGCACTTCGGTGCGCACCATGTTGTAACTCAAATCGTTGTGCTCGGTTACGGCGGCGGCTTCGATGGGCTTGGTGAAGCTCGGCCAGCCGCAGCCCGAATCAAATTTGTCGGCGGAGGAAAACAGCGGCTCGCCGCTGACGATGTCCACATAGATGCCGGGTTTGAACAGGTGGTCGTATTCGTGGCTGAACGCGTATTCGGTGGCGGCGTGCTGGGTTACTTCGTATTGCTCGCGGGTGAGCGTGCGCTTGAGTTCGGCATCGCTCGGTTTGCGGTAGGTCGCGGCGTTGAAGCCTTTGCTTTGCGGCGCGGCTTTGCCCGGCAGCGGCTCGTCGGCTTTGCGGATGTCGATGTGGCAGTAGCCGTTGGGGTTTTTAATCAGGTAGTCCTGATGGTATTCCTCGGCATCGTAGAAGTTTTTCAGCGCTTGGTTTTCCACCACGATGGGCTGGCTGTATTTTTTCTGCTCGCGCGCGAGGGCTTGCTCAATCACGGCTTTTTCGACCGGGTCGGTGTAATACACGCCGGTGCGGTATTGGATGCCGCGGTCGTTGCCCTGTTTGTTGAGGCTGGTGGGGTCGATAACGCGGAAGTAGTATTGCAGGATGTCGTCGAGGCTGAGTTTGTCGGCATCGTAGGTTACTTTTACCGTTTCGGCGTGGCCGCTGTTGTTGATGACGTCTTGATAACTTGGGTTTTTCGTGTTGCCGTTGGCGTAACCCGATACGGCATCGGCCACGCCGTCGATGCGTTGGAAATAGGCTTCCAAGCCCCAGAAGCAGCCGCCGGCCAGATAGATGGTTTTGGTATTCATGGGTTTGACTTTCGCTTTGTCTTGGGTGTTGAACTGCGTTTTCAGACGGCCTAAATCGGCTTCGGGGTTGTCGATGAGTGCGAGCGCTTGGGCTTCGTTGATGCTGCCTTTGACGATGCGGGCGACGTTGCCGCTTTTGTCGAGCACTGCCCACGAGGGGTACACGCCGATGTTGAGGCTTTTGGCGATGGTGCCGCCGTGGTCTGTTACTACGGGCAGTTTGGGATAATTCAAGCCCGAATACCATTTTTGGAACTCGCCATCTTTTTTCTCGCCGAGAAAACCGGGCGAGGCCACGGTAATCAGGTTGGCCGCTTGGAAACGCTGGTCCTGCGTCCATTTTTCGGTGTGGCCGAGTTCCGACAAACACAGCGGACACCAGCTTGCCCAAAATTTAATCAGCGTGGGCTTGTTTTTCGCCAACAGGCGCGGGGCGGATCGGCCGTGTGTGTCTTTGAGCTGCGAGAGCATCTGCGGCACGGGCGCGGCTTGGGCCGTTTGCGCGTGCGTCAGGAAAAAGGCCAAAGCCGCTGCCGCTGCGCCCAACAGCAGCACGGGCAGCCGGAAGGATGTTCGTTTTTGCATGGTCATACTCCTTTTTTGCGGTTCGGATAGGCGTTAGACGCGCGGGTGCGGCAAACCTTACAGAATTTCCGCGCCGCCGTAAAAAAAATTTTCAGACGGCCTTTTCGGGCGCGGAAAGCCTGCCGCTATAATTCCGCCCTTTGCATTTACCCAAGAGATTCCCGCCATGAACATCACTGCCACCCTCGCCGCCGAGCTTTCCGCCACCGCCGCCCAAATCGAAGCCGCCGTATCCCTGCTGGACGACGGCGCGACTGTGCCGTTTATCGCCCGCTATCGCAAGGAAGCCACGGGCGGGCTGGACGATACGCAGCTGCGCCAGCTTGCCGAGCGGCTGCAATACCTGCGCGAATTGGAAGAACGCAAAGCCGTTGTGTTAAAAAGCATTGAAGAGCAAGGCAAACTTTCAGACGACC
>CAMURX010000169.1 GCA_947097615.1 uncultured Neisseria sp.
GAACGATATTGTCGGACAGCCTGAACAACCATCCCAACCTACTGCCGAAACAAACGGCAGCGAAGGACAAGCCGCAACCAATGAGGAATTACCGCTATGAGCCTGAACAAAGCCATCCTGATCGGCCGCCTCGGCCGCGACCCCGAAACCCGCTACATGCCCAACGGCGACGCTGTCTGCAATTTTTCCGTCGCCACCGACGAAAGCTGGAAAGACGCCCAAGGCAACAGGCAGGAGCGCACCGAGTGGCACAACATCACCATGTACCGCCGCCTAGCCGAAATCGCCGCGCAATACCTGAAAAAAGGCAGCCTCGTTTACATCGAAGGCCGCATCCAAAGCCGTAAATACACCGGCAAAGACGGCATCGAACGCACCGCCTACGACATCGTCGCCAACGAAATGAAAATGCTCGGCGGCGGACAGGACGGACAAAACACCCCCGCCCCGCAGGCCAACGGACAAGCACCTGCACATCCGCAGGAAGACACCGATTCCGGCATCCCGTTTTAAACCCCGCCGCCGCAAGGCGATTTTTTATCTAACGCCAAACAGGAGATAACCAAATGGCCTCACTAACCCTCAATCTAACCTTCAAACAAGCCAAGCAGCTCCACCGCGTCCTTGCCGCGTCAGCGAAGGCCTACGGCGCAGGCATCCACCTGCAAATGCCCAAGCGTAAAGGCGGTGAAGAAAGCGAAACCAAAGCCGAAAAACGCCACCACCGTGCCAACAGAGCGGTACTCGATCTGCTCAGAGCCGCCCGCGAACAGGCGCAGGCAGCGCTGGAAGAGCAAGAAATACAGGCGGAGCAGCACCTGCCCGAACCCCTGCGCACCATCCTTGCCGGACTGAAAGAAAAAGGTATCGACGCGAAAGTAGAGCGCGTAACCATCAACCCCCAACCCAAAGAAAGCGAGTAAATTCAAATGAAACAATACAAAATCAGCAATACAGTAACCGCCCGGCCCATGACACGCGGCGAATACAACGCCCTGTGCGGCCGGACAGTCCCTGCCGGTGGGAACCCCGACGACGCAGGCTTTCTCGTCGTCAACCCGTCCGTGAGCGAACGCAACCTTGCCGGATACGACGGCTACGTCTCATGGCTGCCGCAGGAAGCGTTTGCAGAGCTTTACCGCGAAGCCGACACATGGAAGCAGAGATTGGAAATCGAAGCGGAAGAACTGAATGAAAAAATCACGAAACTATCAGCATTCATTGACGGCGCGGCATTCAACGAACTGCCGAAAGAGCAACAAAAACTGCTCGCCAAGCAGCTTGTTTTCATGTCGGCCTACAACGAAGCATTAAAAACCAGACTGACTGCATAAAACGTCAATAAACGCAAAGGCCGTCTGAATGTTTCAGACGGCCGCAAGGAGACCCAAAATGACCCACCCATTCAAATTCGGCGACCTAGTGCTATGGGGCATCAATCCTTCCCCCTTTGTCTTTATGGGCGTGAGCAAAATCGACCCCGACTTGGCTTGGATTCGCGCCGATAACGACCTGCCTTATCACGCCACCTTCGACGAACTCAAACCCGTCCCACAGCCCAAATCCTCCCCACATCTCGACACCGTGCGGCTGGACTGGTTGGCTAGAAATGACTGCGCCCTGACCGAACGACTGTGTGACGAAGACGGCGACCTCCTCGACACACCGTTTGCCGTCATCCAAAAACAGGAAGAACACTTTGAGGTATTGGCCGCCGCCTGCGATATCCGTGAAGCCATCGACGCCGCCATGCAACAGGAGTAAGCAAAATGAAAATCGCAAGAGCCACAGAACAAGACATCGAAGCCTTACAACAGCTTGCCGTCCTAATCGAACACCCGAGCGCACAGCTTTTTGACGAAGACGACCCGCAAAATTTTAACGAAGCGAACCCCGAACACCTGACAATGCTGTGGGACAAAATCGTAGATATCTCACGGCATGGATATTTGACACGGGCAGCCATGAATTTGTCGGCACTGCTCGACCCCGATAACGAGATTTTGGATTTTGAACAATCCGCCCTTGAGTTGAGTCCGAAGCTGCAACAAGGCTTGGACGATACAAAACGGCTCGACTGGCTGGCCGATCCAGCAAACAAAATCGGCAGCGTCATCCTACCCACCGAGTGCGTGGAGCAGCACCTCGACAGTATGCGGGATGCAATCGATGCGGCCATGCGCATACAGGCAGCGGAGGCCGTCTGAAAATGCAATCTATCCTAGACCCCTGCTGTGGCAGTCGCATGATGTGGTTTGACAAAGCCGACCAACGCTGCCTGTTCGGTGATTCCCGTACCGAAACCCATCTACTCAAAGACCGCCAATACCTGCGCCACCTCGAAATCCGCCCGGACGTGCAGCTCGACTTTACCGCACTGCCATTTGCCGACAACAGCTTTAACTTGGTGGTTTTCGACCCGCCGCACCTTGTACGGGCCGGGCAAAAATCATGGTTGGTCAAAAAATACGGCCGGCTCACTCAAGACTGGCAGGATGAAATCAGCCAAGGTTTCACCGAGTGCTTCCGCGTACTCAAACCCGGCGGCGTGTTGATTTTCAAGTGGAACGAAGACCAAATCAAAGTGCCGCAGATTTTGGCACTAACCCCGAACAAACCCCTATTCGGGCATCCCACCGGCCGCCACGGCCGCACGCATTGGTTTACTTTTATGAAGGAGGCTACCTGAAATGCGCGAACTGTCCCTGTTCAGCGGAGTGGATGATGAATTTCCCGATTGGCAGCAGCGGCTTAAAGCCGTTGGCAACGGACAAGACCCCGTCGTAATGGCGACGGCTTTCCTGATATTGGACGATTATTGAAAGGTTAAAAAGATGATTAAACGTATCTTAAGCTGGTTTCAGGCCGCCAAGCCGCAGCCGACCGCGAAAGACGTTATGACGCAGATAGGCTGCCATTTTGAGGAAGTGGCAGAGATGGCAGAGGCGGTTTTTGACGAACAGCTGGAAGACGAAGCTTATAAAAGTGCGGAGTATTTCAAGGAATGGAGAACTGATGACAACGGGAAAACAGTAGCCGTTGTCCAAAAACTTGAACTGCTGGACGCCCTGTGCGACCAAATCGTAACCGCCGTCGGCGTTGCCTACATGATGGGCTTTGATATTGAGGGCGCGCTGGCTGAAGTCTGCCGCAGCAATGAATCCAAGTTTGAAGACGGCAAACCCGTGTTTGACAACAGCGGGAAAATTGCCAAAGGCAAAAACTACACCGCGCCCGATTTGGCACGGTTTATTGGAGACGTCGGTATATCGACGGAAATTGAAGAAGTTACATACCCCAAAACAAAAGGGGCAGACTTGTATTTGAAATTGATATCTGACAAAGGTTATCGGTCGGAAGAAACCCACCGCGTCAGCCCGAACCAATGGTATCAGATACAAAACATTTTGAATGAAAAGGGAGAAAACGAATGACACCTGAACAAATCGAACAAGAACGCGCCGCGTTTGAAGCATGGGCAAAATCAGCGTTTATCCATATCAACCTGACTCTGGTAACAAAGAAAGACGGTACGTCCGAATACGCAGGGAAAGCAGCCCGCCATATGTTTGAAGGCTGGCTCGCCCGTGCCGGACAAGGCGGCTGGATAAGCGTGGAAGACAAAGTGCCGGAGGCCGATACCCTTGTCTTGGCTATTGACCGCAATAATCCGGAAGTCGGCCTGTTTGCATTAGTCGACTTTGGAGGTGACGACCTGCGATGGTCGGCAGTTATCATAGAGAGTGTTTGCCCTGTTGATGATTTAAGCATCACCCACTGGCAGCCCCTCGCCCACCCCCCCGCAGGAGGCGCAAAATGAACAATCATCTTAATGCCGAACAGACGGCCGCACTTGTCGGCGTCGCCAAAAGCACCTTTTTACGCAAATACGCCGTCCGTCCCGACTTCCCTGACCGCATCAGGATTTCACGGAAAGTCATGTTTTGGAAACAGGATGAGGTTGAAGCATGGAAAAACCGCTTCCAAGAACGCCG
>CAMURX010000170.1 GCA_947097615.1 uncultured Neisseria sp.
TGCACTTCCCCGGCGTGCTGGCGGCGCAGTCGGAAGACGAAGAAACCTTTGTTCTGGCCGTGCAGTCGCTGTTGGACGACGCGCTGGCCGAGTTCTCCGCCGCCCGTGCGCGTGAGGGCGAAAAGCTCAAAGCGCATATTCTGGAGCGGCTCGCGGCGATGGACGGCATCGTCGATGCGCTGGCGGGGCAGTTTCCTGCGCTGGTGCAGGTGCATTTGGACAAAGCCCGTGCGCGGCTGGCGGAGGCGGTGGCCAATATCGACGAAGACCGTTTGAAACAGGAATTCGCCCTCTTTATGCAGAAAGCGGATGTGGATGAGGAATTCAGCCGCCTGAAAACGCATATAGGCGAAGTGCGCCGCATCGTTACCGAAGCCAAAGGCAGCATCGGCAAGCGGCTGGATTTTCTGATGCAGGAACTCAACCGCGAGGCCAACACCCTCGGCAGCAAGGCGATAGCCGCCGAATGCACGCAGGCTTCGGTGGAGCTGAAAGTGCTGATCGAGCAGATGCGCGAACAGGTGCAGAATATCGAATAGCCGTTTCAGACGGCCTAAACCCGTTTTCAGACGGCCTCCATATAAGAGGCCGTCTGAAAGCGCAGCTTTGGCAAAGCCGAAACGTTTTACGGCATTGCGCGCGGGTGTCGGCGCGGGATTTGGTTTAAAATGCCGCCTTTCCCGCAAACTGGCAGACAACGTGAAAATCCTTATCCTCGGCAGCGGCCAAGTCGGCTCGACCATTGCACAGAACCTCGCCGCCATGCCCAACAACGACGTCACCATCATCGACACCGACGAAAACGCCCTGCGCCGCATCGGCACGCAGCTGGACGTGCAGACCATCGTCGGCAACGGCGCTTCGCCCAGCCTGCTGGAAGCAGCGGGCGCGGGCGACAGCGACATGCTGCTGGCGCTGACGCGGCACGACGAAACCAACCTCACCGCCTGCCGCATCGCCGCCGATCTCTTCAACATCCCCAACCGCATCGCCCGCGTGCGCTTGGCCGACTACCTCGAATACGGCGGCGACGAAGACAACAGCGTGCTCGACGCCTTCGCCGTTACCGACTCCATCCACCCCGAACAGCTCGTGACCGAACGCCTGTCTTCCCTCTTGAGCTACACCAGCGCCTTGCAGGTATTGCGTTTTGCCGACGACAAAGCCCGCATGGCCGTGGTGCAGGCGCACAACGGCGGCCTGCTCGTCAACCGCCCCATCGCCACCATCGGCGAACACCTGCCCGAAGACGTGGACTGCCAAATCTGCGCCATCTACCGCAACAACCGCCTCATCGTCCCCACCGCCGAAACCGTCGTTATCGAAGGCGACGAAGTGTTTTTCCTCGCCGACAGCCGCCACGTCAAAACCGTGATGCGCGAATTGCGCCCGCTCGAACAACGCACCCGCCGCGTGATGATCGCCGGCGGCGGCAACATCGGCTACCGCTTGGCCAAACAAATCGAAAAAACCTACGACATCAAAATCATCGAACACAACCCGCAGCGCGCCGAATGGCTGGCCGAACACCTCGACACCAGCCTCGTGCTGCAGGGCTCGGCCACCGACGAAAACCTGCTCTCGCACGAATACATCGACGAAATCGACGTCTTCCTCGCCCTCACCAACGACGACGAAAACAACATCATGGCCAGCCTCTTGGCCAAAGACCTCGGTGCCCGCCGCGTCATTACCATCATCAACCGCTCGCGCTACGTCGACCTGCTCGAAGGCAACCAGATCGACATCGTCGTTTCGCCGCACATGATCACCATCGGCAACATCCTCACCCACATCCGCCCGGGCGACGTGGCGGCAGTGCACCCCCTGCGGCGCGGCCACGCCGAAGCCATTGAAGTCGTCGTCCACGGCACGAAAGACACCTCCGCCCTCGTCGGCCGCCGCGTGTCCGACATCAAATGGCCGCCCGGCTGCCACATCGCCGGCCTCGTGCGCGGCGACGAAGTGGTGATGGGGCACAAAGACAACATCAAAATGCAGGACGGCGACCACCTTATCTTCTTCGTCTCCCGCCGCCGCGTCCTACACGAGTTGGAAAAACTGATACAGGTGAAAGTCGGCTTCTTCGGCTGAGGCCGTCTGAAAGCGTAGCTTCAACGAAGTTAAAAACCAACAAACAAGGTGTGCGGCGCAGCCGCGCACGCGGTTTCCGCCGCATCACACACAGCACAGTAAGAACAACGCCTCCCCAAGCCCGTTTTCAGACGGCCTCAAACCGCCGGACACAAAGATTTCCGTTTATGAAACCGCTCAAACCCATCCGCCCCGAACCGCAGGCCGCCGCGCTTTTTGACCGTTTCGCCGCCGACAAAATGCCGGATACCGGTTGCTGGCTGACACAGGTCGGCCTGCCGTTTGACACAGATGCCGCCGCCTTCGCTCCGTTTGACTGCGTGCGGGCAGACACCTTGTCCGAAGCCGGAAAATGGCTGGACGACGAATTGTGGGAAGGTGTGCAGCGTGAAGCGCAAAACGAAGTGCCGGCCGTGCTCGGCGCACAGGCCAACCGCCTCGACCCGGCCGCCGCCGCGTTTTTCCATGCCCGCAGGCCGCAGTGGGAAGCGGCGGCCAAACGCTGCAAACTGAAAACACAGGACATCTGCGACGCCCTCTATGCCATCGTTTTGGGTGCATTCTTGGAATACGCGGCCGCAGAACACACGAAAAGCGGGGCGGCCGTTTCCCTCCATCTCGACCTGCCCGCCGTTCTCAACACCGGACACCTGCCCTGCGGCTGGGCATCGGGCAGGCTTTATGTTTATTGAGGCCGTCTGAAAAGCCAAAACCAAAGGCGGCAAACCGGTAGGGTGTACCGACCCAAGGCGGCGCACACGTTCTCCGCCACGCCGCAAACCCCTTTTCAGACGGCCTACAAGTCGCAAAAGGCCGTCTGAAAACTGAAATACCGCTTCCAAAACGCCGCTGCCGCGCGGCCAACAACAAAACGGCAACACAAACACCATGTATTACAAAATCGCCCCGATTGTCCACGTCCTCTCCAAGCTCGCCGCGCTCTACGCGCTGCTGCTGCTGATTCCGACGCTGGTGTCCTACCTCTACCACGACTCCGCCTTCCTCGCCTTTGCCAGCACCTCGCTGGTAACGCTGGCCGGCTCGGTGGCCGTGTGGGCGTCGACGCGCAAGCACCAACGCGAACTGCGCCCGCGCGACGGCTTTACCCTCGTCTTCCTCCTCTGGCTCGGCTTTGCCGCCGTCTCCGCCCTGCCCTTCTACTTCTATTTCCCCAAGGCCAGCTACACTGACGCCTTTTTCGAAGCCATGAGCGGCCTCACCACCACCGGCGCCACCGTCATCCCCAGCCTCGACACCCTCGCCCCATCGCTCAACTTCTGGCGGCACATGATGAACTGGTTCGGCGGCATGGGCATCATCGTGCTGGCCGTCGCCATCCTGCCCATGCTCGGCGTCGGCGGCACGCAGCTGTTCAAAGCCGAAATCCCCGGCATCGACAAAGACAGCAAAATGGCGCCGCGTATCTCGCAGACGGCCAAACGCCTGTGGCTGGTCTACCTCGCCTTCACCCTGCTCACCTGCGCCGCCCTCAAATGGGCGGGCATGGGCTGGTTCGACGCCGTCTGCCACGCCATGTCGACCTTTTCGCTGGGCGGTTTCTCCACCCACGACGCCAGCATCGCCTTCTACAAATCGCCCGCCATCGAAGCCGTTATCGCCGCCGCCACCGTGTTGGGCGCCATTAATTTCGCCAACCACTTCGCCGCCGCGCAGGAAAAATCGCCGCGCCCCTACTGGCGCGACGAAGAATCGCGCATCATGCTTGTCGTGCTGGCCACCAGCATCGCCGCCGCCAGCCTGTATATGTGGTACAAAGGCTTCTATTCCCTGCCCGAAGCGCTGCGCTACGTCGGCTTCAACTTTATCTCCACCGGCCTGGCGAGCGGCTTTGCCAACACCGATTTTGCCGTGTGGCCGCTGTTTGTCACCCTGTGGAT